>JAEUTM010000343.1 GCA_016788025.1 Bacteroidia bacterium | reverse complement strand
TACAGAATTGCCACTCACTGCCACCGTTGGTGAAAGGTTGTTTACAGTGATTGTTTGGATCACCGTATCATTGGTACAATTGGAATACACAATCAGTTTAACAGAGTAGGTGCCAGTTGTGGAGTAGGAGTGAGAAGGACTCACAGCGGTGGATGTATTTGCAGCACCCGAACTTGGTTCACCGAACTCCCACAGGTAGCCGTTAATTGGATAAGCATTAGGATTACAACCACCGGTAAAACTAGGCGCCGGACCCGTAAAACTTACATTTTGACAGTTTTGATTTGGGGTAAAAGTGATGATCGGTTTTGCATAAGTATTAATGTAGTTTGGTAACGCTCCGTTAGGTTGGTTTGTACCCGTAGACTGACCTCCTGGTACAAAATTCATAGCAGCGCCTGAACCACTTGGGTTATTTATAACATCTATACTAAAGGTAGAGGGTAAAGGAAAAACTGGTGTGTAGGACTGATAGATCTTACCGTCAATGGCACGACGCAAATCAAAACAAAGATAATTTCCCATGTCTATAGTATATTTTGAACCGGCGATTGCTGCATTTGAACCAGCGCATAGGTCCCATTGATACAGCTGAGCAGTGACGCTCGACGCAGATAACTGCGCGTTTCCATACAGTTTTTTTCCATCTGCAGAAAACTCGACAGAAATGCAACAATTTGTCTGAGCAATTTGAAAGGAATTTGACACTATGCCTGTCGAAGGATCAAAATCAAACAAATAGAATCCAGCTGTTCCTAGTGAGCTAGGTGAAGAATTAGTATACTGCGTCACAGCAAGAGTTTTTCCATTCGGAGATATCTGCATTTCACCTGCGCTCGATCCCGGCGTGTTCAAAGTCGGTCCAACCGTCGACAAAACAGGAGTGGACAAGAGTCCCGCACTAGTGAGTAACAAGGTTCGAAACTGATTAGAATTATAATCGTGTGTGATGATCCAGATATCCTTTCCATTGCAATGTCTCACCGCTACTAATTTGAAACATGTTTGATTATATATCTGGGTACCCAGAACGGTCACTGATCCTAGTCCCGTCGATAAGCTCATGTCGACAACAGAGTATTTTAACGAAGAACTGTTATTTGTTGTTATAATGTAGTATAGGTTGTTATTACCAGGTTGTTTAACAGCAACCAGCCCATCAACTGGCCCTATGTTTCCGTTTGCCATAAGATTGTGGTTTTTATCAAGAACTCCAAACCCATCTGTGTAAAACAACAAATTCCCATTACTGTCCGATAGGGTAGCACCGGTGCTTGCAGGCCCACTGGAACTTGTAAATGGAGTTGGGGGAGAGGTTGAAAAATCCAGGCCAGCATTCGTTCCAAAGGTCCATTTACTGAATTCATTCTGGGACCTTAACGTAAATACCGATAGAATCAGTAGTAAGAAGAATATTCGGTTTATAGTTTCCATTTTTAGAAAAATTTGAATTAGATCAATTGGTTTTTATTAATTTTTTACGGATTGTTTTATTCTCTTTTTTTACTTCTATTAAATAAATAGATGCCGGTAAATTGTTTATCTGGCAGTTATTTTCCAAACCAGCTTTTACTTGTTCTTGATAAACAATTCTTCCCTGCAAATCATAAATCTTCACATCGCAACTGCCTGCTTCATCTTTACAAGAAATGGTCAGATCCCCGTTTGTCGGGTTGGGATAAATGTTAACCCATTCTTCATCAGTTGATTTTTCGCTTTGATTTATCAAATTGGTAACAGAATTATTCATTCGCCAGTTAGGCATAATGGAATTAGTTAAAGAGCAATCCAATAAAAGAGTATTATGTGCTGCGGCGGCAAGTATAGTTGATCCGTTGTAACCTGTATTGGGAGGGTTGCTACCATTAATATTCGGTGCGAAGCCTGGAGCTTGAAATACATACAAAGGAGACAGACTAACGATACTATTATCTGCATAAGTCTGGTATCTTGCATTGGAACCAGGTGCAAGCTGCCAGGGCATACACAACGGCGTTGGCATCCCGGCCTCCCAGTAATTTTCACTACCCAAACCAGAGTTACCCTGCTGTCCTATGATTCCATTATTAACTAAAGCCAGTCCAGCATATTCGTTACACATATGGTTTCCTCCCCAAACGGTACTGTCGTTGCGGTCTTCAAACTGGAAACCGTAATGAGCATTTTTTGTAAAATTACAATGCACATTCGGAGACTGATTGCCAAAGTTATAATAGCAATGTACAAGAGACACGCTGTTAGTTACCGCAGCACTTCCCATAGACTCCAATGTGTTTGTGGAAATGGTTTTGGCATTGGTACTGTTGGATAAGGAAATTCCCCAACCCGGTGCTGGATTACCCGGCGCCAAACCAAAGGTAAAATCATCTTCTACATAAACTGAGTTTTGTTCTACAGGAAGATGAAATTTAATCACGTGCATGGGTAAATATAATAAAAACAGCCTCCTTCAGCCGCTAAATTCTTATGCTAATGCTCTGAATGACGGTCTCCTGTGACCGTCATTCAGAGCCGCAAATTAAAAGTGATTTCCGGCGGCGAAGAATCTCTAGTCCCCCTTCACCACCCTAAACCTCGTCACACTGTTCTCCTGTTCACACTCTGCAATATACAAACCTGGTTTCAATAAAGTAGTATTAAGAACATTACTACCTTTTTGAACAGCCGTTTCCATCACAATCTTTCCTTCCAGGCTAATAAGTTTCAGTTTACCTTCTTTCTCTACATCTATACGAAGCTCGTTAGCGAAAGGGTTGGGGAAAACTGAAATAAAGTTCTCAGCCTCTGTTTTAGAGAGACCCTGGCAAGGCTCCACCGTAACACTAAACACCTTGCTGCTGCTGCAACCGTTAGAGAATCCGGTAACCGTGTACACGGTGCTTGCGGTAGGAGAAAGTGATGCGATCGAGGTAGTTGATGCTGAGCCCGTCCACGTGTACGTGCTTGCTCCTGTTGCAGTATAGGTTCGGTTATCTCCTTTACAAATTACAGAATTGCCACTCACTGCCACCGTTGGTGAAAGGTTGTTTACAGTGATTGTTTGGATCACCGTATCATTGGTACAATTGGAATACACAATCAGTTTAACAGAGTAGGTGCCAGTTGTGGA
>JAEUTM010000274.1 GCA_016788025.1 Bacteroidia bacterium | reverse complement strand
ATTCAGCTTGAACCATTCCCTGGTGCCGTCGGGGAACGCAAATTCGTTTTCCATTTCTATGATGATGCGCTCAGTCATGCACTTTTGAAGCTGACGGAACATTTCAGTTCCCTCAATCTGAGGATAACACTCCATCATTGTGCGACCTAAAAGCTCTTCCTTCCTGAATTTACTTTGAGCCACCACGGTATTATTCACGTACAAATACTTCCATTCCGAATCAATAATCTGCACTCCATCAACCATTCCATCGATGGTATTTTGAAAATTCTCCTCACTTTGTTTTAATTTGTCGCTCGCTTCCTTCTGCGCCAGAGCCGCCCTGATGGCAACGGTAAGTCTGCTCAGGTTTCCTTTAAGAATGTAATCTGTGGCGCCTTGTTTAAGAATGGATACCGCAAACTCCTCCGACACACTCCCTGTTACAAGTATAAACGGAACGTTACGCATGTGTTTGCGCGCAAGGTCCAAAGCTTCGCTCGAATTGAAACCGCCGAGCTGATGATCACTCAAAATAACATCGGGATTAAACCCGGTGAACGACTCGATAAATTCTTCCCTGCTGTCAACAATTTTATGCTCAAAATTCAACCCGTCTTTCTGCAGACAACGTAATAACAACTTTGCATCGGAAGGCGAATCCTCAAGCAATAATATCTTTATTATTTTCGTTTCCATAGTTTTCAGTACGACGTTAAACAGGTGAAAATCCTTCAGGCTTTCTGCTCCTGATTTATCAGCATCCAATACATCCCGAGTTCTATCACAGCCTTTGAAAAATTATCGAAACCAACAGGTTTTACAACATAACTGTTCACTCCCATTTTATAACAGGCGCTTATGTCTGCATCTTCCTTTGAAGAGGTCATTACAATAACCGGGATGGTTCTTGTTCTCTCATCCGACTTAAGCTCCTGCAATACTTCCAGTCCGCTTACCTTGGGCATCTTCAGATCCAGCAAAATTACGCGGGGCTTGTTAGCCACATCCCTCTCAGAATATTTACCGCGGGCAAAAACAAAATCGAGAGCTTCTGCACCATCCGTAAGATGCGTGATATTGTTGCATAAGTGATTTTTCTGCAAAGCTCTAATTGTAAGTTTCGCATCGGAAGGGTTGTCTTCTATTAATAATATCTCAATTACTCCGTGCATATGTTTAGTTTGAGTTTAGTGGTAAAGAAAAATAAAATGTAGCTCCATTATCTTCTTTGGCTTCAGCCCATACTTTGCCATCGTGTTTGTTAATAATTCGTTGAACAATTGCCAGGCCAACGCCGGTCCCTTCAAACTCCCTCGCACCATGCAGGCGCTGGAAAACATTAAAAAGTTTATCATAGTATTCCATGTTAAAGCCTGCGCCGTTATCTTTTACATAAAATTCAACCTGACCGTTTTTCTCCTGCGACCCAATCTCAACATGTGGCTGCTCCTTTTTGGAAGAATATTTTACGGCGTTCGACACAAGATTAACAGCAACCTGCTTAAGCATGGCGTAGTCGCCATAAACAGATCTGAGTGGGTTAAGTTTGACTGACAAATTTTTGGGGGAAGCCCTTTTTGTTTCTATCAATACAGCCTTAAACACTTCATTCATATCTACCAGGGTTTTGGAAACCGGCAAGCGTCCAAGTCTTGAGAATTCGAGCAGGTCGTCAATCAGTACACCCATTTTGTTGGCGTTAGAGATAATTTCATCCAACGAATCTCTGGCCACTTCGTTAAGACCCTCCTGAGCCTCTTCTTTCATTATTTCCGCAAAACCATTAATAGCCCGCAAAGGAGCGCGTAAATCATGCGACACCGAATAAGTAAAAGACTCCAGTTCTTTATTAATGGCCGCCAACTCTTCTGTTCTCTCTGCAACTTTTTGTTCGAGAGTAGCATTTAATTGGGTCAGATCAATGGAAGCCTGCTTTTCCCGCGTAACATCACGGGACACCACCACGGCTGACATGACTTCACCTTTTTCGTCAAGAACCGGACTGATCTTTCCGTAATAGTATTTTGTTTCACCGTTTACGAGGATGTCCACTTCGAAATTTCCTGTTTTCTTGTGATTTACAGCCGTATCTAACGCATCCTGCATTTTCTTAGCATTTTCGGGACCCTGAAACTCGTAAACTTTTTTTCCGATTAGGTCCTTAGCATCATGTCTAACGGCATGATTAATCATGATGATATCTCCTTCTTTAGAGATCAGTAATATTACGTCTTCTGAAGCGTTAAAAATCAAACTGAACCTATCATCGGATTCTTTTATGATTGCGTTTTTCTCCAGGAAATAAGCCACTGCTATTCCATACATGGCATAGTCCACCATCTTAGAGAGACCATCCATAACGTCAACTGCTTCACTGATGGACTCAGCAAAATCTCTTTTTATATAAGGTACCAGCATGTGTTTTGCCAAACGTATTAACTCATACCAGTCGTTGTAATCAATATTCATTTGAGCATAAGCCCTGCCTTGCGCCAACAAGTCTTCAGAATACTCTTTCCATTTTCCTTCGAAAATTGCTTCCCTTTGCAACTTCTGGGACCGCTCGCTCTGAGCTTTGGATTGTTCGGGAGTCATCTTCGAGAAAATAGGCCCCCACACACGATGATCAGCGAGCTTTTCGCGAAATTCCAGATTTAATTGCCCTCGGTATTTCTCGTTGAATTGGTGGTATTTTTTAAGACAACGAAGATCGTCTTCTGAAAAATTGGGAAGGATAATTTTTTCACGTCTCTTGGAGCTGTTCATAAACCTGAGATTTAGTTTGTTGTTTACTCACCAATTACACAAACATCTTATGCTAATTTACATTTTTTACAATTGGGAGCAAAATTAAATCGCCCTGATTGCCGCACAGGACGTGCGTTTGAGGGATTCCCCTCATTTTAATTTATGTGAGAATTTAAATCCACAGATAAATACATCGAAAAAACTGAAGGAAATAAAATCCGGTAAGATCAGACTCATCGAAGTAACAGGAGCGTTCGACTTTCTTCCATTGACCTTCGTCCTATAAAAATACTTTTTGAAATCTTTTATTCGGAAAACCACATATCAGCGGAAGTCAAAGCTTTATTGATATTTTTCAATCTTTTGCAGGAAGATTAAAATTTCCTTAGGGGCGCTTTGGAACCTTACATTGAATTGTTTTATGATCCTTACCATTCGTGTGGCAGGAAATTTCCCTGGAGTCTTTATCGATTTTCGGGCTTACATAGGGTATACCCAGAGTCAATCCTCTTAGGATAAGGAGCAAAGCCATAAATGTGATCAT
>JAEUTM010000253.1 GCA_016788025.1 Bacteroidia bacterium | reverse complement strand
ATTTGTAGCGGCACCACCACAACCTTAACCGCACAAGGAGGAACAAGTTACACCCTTACGTCTCCATTCACTGTAAATACAACGGGAAGTTTTGTCGTCAGCCCTATGGTCACAACAGTTTATACCATTATAGCGACAAACTCCTTTAACTGCAGTAAAACAATGACGATTAATGTTATTGTGAATCCGAGTCCTAATTTTACGGTTAGTCCAACAAGTGTTTGCCTGGGCCTTTCCAATACCTTGACAGCAAGCGGAGCAATTAACTATACCTGGACGGTTTGGCCAACAGCCAATCCAGCGAATAAAACTGTTACGCCAAATTCTTCAAGTGTTGTCATAACCCCGACAGCATCAATGACTTTTTCACTTTGTAGCAGTACCAATTCTAACAACTGTGTGCGTTGCACTACCTCCGTTATAAACATGGGCGTACCTGTTCCGATGTCAGTAAGTGATATGACCATGTGTACCAGTGCTTCCAATTGTACGAATATATCCGTTAGCACAGCAACCACGACAAATTGTACATGGCAACCCACTGCTAATATCTCGGGCTCGCCCAATGGAGCTACGGTCAACGTCTGTCCCGTTACATTTCCGGCCACCTATACAGTTTTCGCCACTTCTACCGCGACAAATACCTGCCCTAACCAGGCTGTAATGAGCGTGTACCAGGAAACCAATTGTTGCTCGCAACCCACAACGGGATTAACAGTGTTAAGCGGCATACAAGGGATCTACTTCAACGGCAATTATTTACTTAATACCTCCCAAAGTCTACTCGGAGACACTTACCTCAGAAGCTCTGAAGTCTGGATTACTCCCGGTGTGCAGCTAACCGTCCCAAGTGGTTCGTTATTAAGTCTTGAACACGTGCATATGTTTGCCTGTAGTGACAGGATGTGGAAAGGGATCAAGTTAATGGACGCTGCAATATTAACCACACCTCAGGCTTCTACGGCAACACATCAGAATAGTTTGATTGAAGATGCAGAAATTGCCGTTGACGTGGATTATTCGACGATGAACATGTCCAATCCAACACCAACAATAAGTATAGAAGGAACGATCTTTAACAAAAATCACATCGGGATCCGAATGGCGAATATGCCTCCAGGCACCAGTCTGAATGGTGGTTTAGATCTGAATGTAAACGGTTGTATTTTTAGTAGTCGCAATATGCCCTTTACCACCTATCCTACTCCGGGCTTAAGCCTCAGCTGGCCTAGCTCCGCCCTGGTGAGCCCAGGTTTAAAGGTAGCGTCAAATTCTACGGCGGGGCTTAATCCACCTTACATATTCCCGGGAATGGCCCAGGCCTTCACAAAACAACCTTATAATACTCAGCCGGGTTACATTGGTATTGAATTGAAAAAACTGAACGATTCTCTGGCGGCAGCAAGTGGTTCAACAAATGGAGTGGTTATTATGAATATTTTACAAGGTGCTTCGATTGCGGGGGACTTTGTTCTCTTTGATGGATTAAGTTATGGGATTGATATTTATGAGGCGGGTTTAGTTTCCAAGAACCTGGTGTTTCAAAACACACAAACGGTGTCTGTAGCGCCATCGTTTACGCCTGAAGGTGGAGATGGTGTTAGGCACCGTATGACCAGCCTGGTAAATACAAATTTTGATTTGTATCCAAGCCAGGGTAACGGAACTTTTGGAATGCGTTGCTGGGACTGCGTGAGAGGGCTTAACATTGAAAATGTTTATCATGTTTCAGTGCCAAATTCAATCTTTAGAAGTACACAGTGGGCTGTAAATGCCACCGCGCCGAATATGCAGGGAGCATATGGTATTTATGCGATGACAAATCGTTTTAATTATAATTTTAGCTGGAACGAATTTAATAATGTGAGGAAAGGAATCAGTATTAATACCCCGGCTATTACGCAGAATTACGACATGGGTGGTAATGGTTTAAATCCTGTTCCCGGCATTTTTGCGGATTATTTAAATATTGGCGCCAATTATTTTGGACCCGAAGTAAACAGCTCTACAGGATACAGTAGCGGCTCCGCCAACGTTACAGAATTTATGGAAACGGCTGTTGAGATCATTACACCCAATACTAACGGATGGGCCAATAGTATACAAAGCTCAGGACTTCCAAACGGATATATTTACTTTAACAAGCTAGACAGAGTATTCAGAGGAATAACGATTAATGGCACGGAGGATTTTCCCTTGTCTGTTGAACAAAACTCAGTTTATGTAGAAGATGATTTTACCTTTGGTTTGGCGCCGGGTAATCCAGCACCGGGTTGGGGAATTTCCTTATCCAACAGTACGAACGCCAAAACCATTTCAACCAATACTCTGGAATCTATGGGAAATGCAATGGCCACTAATAGTGTATCTCTTGTACACTGCTATTATAACTTTGGTAATCAGTCTCCGAATGTACACTGTAATTTTACAAAGAATGCCCATTACGGTTTCCAGTTTGAAGACCGCAATGACAGTACCGTTTGGGGAGGAAATCACATGTGTAATCAGTGGGCTGGCTTAGCACTAGTTAACGGTGGAGTGATTGGACAACAGGGAACTCCAGCCATGGGTTGCGAGAATTTTTGGGAGGCAACACCGACGGTAACTTCTTGTGTGCAATGGAACCAATTTGGCGCTTCCCAGGCAAAATGGCAAACCTATGCGGACAATAGCAATGCGTCGCTTTCACCGCTATATATATTTCCCGGACCAAATTCGGTGCCAACTATAAATGGCAACAATCCGAGTGGGGGCACTCCTTACAGTAATAGTGCACCGGCGTCTGTTCTCAACAGCGCAGCACATAATACTCTTTTATTAGATTGCTCTTTAACCAATTCCATTATGCCCACCTGGCGTATGGACAGTTCCGGAACTACCTTCATAAATCAACAAAATGAATCACTGAACGAAGATTGGGTGAGTATTTATCCAAATCCGACTAACGGCGACCTCAATGTTCTGTATGAAGGCGCCGAGACTTT
>JAEUTM010000226.1 GCA_016788025.1 Bacteroidia bacterium | reverse complement strand
AACGTCAGGCCTGTTCTTTAAAATGTCCAATGCTGCTTCCATTGACCAGTAATTGACTTCCGAACTGTAAATGTGCGGAGGCGTGCCAAGTTTTTTGATCCATTCCGAAGAATCTGCTGTCTCAGGTGATAAAACTATTTCAGCTCCTTTTGGTAAGAGATAGGTACTTTTTTTCTTGCTCGCAATCAAGGCTGATTTAATTCCCTTTTCGTTCAGTCTTTCAAAAATGGTAGGAGCAAACAAAAGACCTTTGTCTTCCATGTATTCTTCTTTGCCTGTGCTGTCAAGAAATGTATTACCGGTAATTCCGTTCTCTTCCGGAAACGTTCCGGTACAAATGGAAGCATTGTTTGCATTCGTCACCGTTGGCATTAACGCACTTACTTCCTTAAACAATCCTTTGGAGATCATTTCTTTTAAATAAGGCATTTGAGATTTGTTATAATAACTCATTCCAAAACCATCAAACATGATTACAATGAGGCGTTTGTTCGGTTTAGCAGATTCTTGTTGCTGGTTTTCCGGTTTGTCCTGGCAGGAAATTAAAACGCCCGAAATAAGGAGCGTGTAAAAAAATCTTTTCATGCCCGCAAACCTAAAGGGCTTGTGTTAAGCAAATGCAGAATGAAGGTTAAGCCTGAGTAAATAATGGCTAAAAATAGATCATAGCGATGCTGCCACAGATAGCCTTGAACAGCATTAGTCCGTCTATGATCATGAGGTAGTAAAAAATAGACTTCCTGCTATGCATGGTATAAGCCACCGTAATGATCATGATGAAGGGAAGTGTATTGATAAGGATTTTCATGTTGCTGAAATCACGGGCAAATGCATAGATCCAGAAAGAGGCCAGTCCAATAATGCAAAGCGGAATAATAAAATAAAAGATCGTTCTGCGCAGGCCAAGTTTCACCACTACGGTCTTAAGCTGTGCATTGTAGTCCATGGCATAGTCTTTAATGTCGAACATGATGCAGAGGATGGTGATGAACATAAAATTCTTAATGAAGAGGAAAAAGCCAACCAGTGTCAGGTCAAAATGCAAGCCATGCGTGATGCAATAAAATAGAGGAGGGTAGATGTTAGCCAATCCCGCCCAGGTAAAGCCGATGATAAAAGGTTTTAACCAGCCAATGTTTCGCAGATTTATGGCAATCAGCTTGCTATCGATGCCGTAATATAATGCAGAGACAATTGGAAAAACACAGATCATTAGCCATTCAGCTATTTTCAGGTGCATGATGTTCGCCCAATGCTCGATTACAAAATATCCGCCACTTAAAGCGAGTACAATGAGAAAGAAAATTTGAGTGGCCTGCATAAGACTCCTGTTGCGCGCATACCACATAGAACGCAGGTTCGCTATATCATCCGAAACCTCAGTCATGATATAGGCCTTACTGTAAAATAAAACCGTTGAAGAATAAGCCAGGATAAAATAGAGGAGGCTGGGGATGGGGTAGCTTTGCTGGAGGCTGCCTTCAATGGAAAGCGCTATGGCACAGAGACCGTAAAAATGATTGCCAAAAAAGATAAGCTTGATCAGTTTATTTTGCTTCAGGCCTGTCATACAAGTATAAATTTACTGAAAAGCAGGTAGTAAAAAAATAAAGACCTGGTGTTTAGGATAACATCCCTTGTTTGTCAGTTCAGGTAGCGAAACGAAGTGGTCCCGACAACTAGTACCGAGAACTGGTAAATCTCGAGTCACTTCTCGATAGTTCTCCTGAGCTTGACGAAGGACGCCTCCTTTGCGTCGGCTACTCGATTGACAGTCTCTTTAAAATTCATTAGTCGGCCATTAGATTGACAGCCTATTTTATTTGGAATTACATTCGCCGTCTGTGTAATTGGTAATACCATCACATTTTGCGAAACAGGCGTTGGAATAAGTCTTTCCATTGGATCCACATACCGGTGCATATTCCTCAGTGCAAATGCAATTGCCGTTGGAAGGTGGTTCGTCGGTGCAGGTTTTTTTGCATGAAACAATTACCGTGGCAAGCAGCGCGGCAGTTAAGGCAACAAGGGAAACAGGAATTAGCTTTTTCATAGTTTAGGTATTTAATCTACAAACGCAAAAGTTTGATTAAAATTATGAAAAAACGGAAGAGATCTTTAGTTAAAAATTATAATTAACAATCTGCTTTAAATGATGTTCCTGGTGTTTCACATAATCTGTAATGAGAAATTCCAGTGTTACACGATCGCCATTTGCGAGGCGACAAACATTTTGATAATATTTTTCAGGGATCTCGCTGATGATGTGAATCAGGTACTTGTTGTAGGTGGTCCAGAATTTTATAAGTGAGTCAGTAGGCGTGGTCTGATGGTAGCTGAATTGTGCCCAGCTGTTTTGATTGTAAGAAATTAAGGGTTCCTGTTCGAACTGAAGTCTTACGAAGCGTTGATGATTATTGGTAGCGCTGTCGATAAGGTGGCCCAGGATTTCTTTTTTGCTCCATTTCTCCGCAGAAGCTTTGTATGTAAAATCTTTTTCGCTTATGGAAGAGAGTAGAGAGGGAATTCTGATGGTAAGATCATTTAATCTTTTTATGCTATGGCCAACCATAATGCTAACAGGATTGTATTGATAAAGGTATGCCGAAAAAGCCGAAAAATCATGCTATATTTAAATTACCAAACAAAAACCCAAATGAAAGTCCCTGTTTGCCTTCTTTTGATCGCATTATTTCTTTGTTCTTTCAGCTTTAAGGCACAAATAAATTGTACCGATCCTAATCCTGATATTGTTGCGACAGGAAATAGTACAGTTGATATCGATCTAAATAATGATGCTACGGTTGACTTTCGTATTACTGGCGCATCTGTTTCCGGAGCTGCTTTTGTAATTGTTCAGGCCGGACAGGTGGGCACAAATAATTTTGTACTCACAAACGGTTCGGGCTCTACTTCCTGTTTAGCTCTAAACAGTCCAATTAGTTCAACCAGTACAAGCTGGACCCAAATGAATTCAACGAATCAGCAAATGATGTCGGTTATATTGGGCACAGGTTCCGGTCCCTGGTCCGGGGTAACAGACCAATATCTTGGTTTACAGTTTGCAGTGGGAACAAATACCTATTATGGCTGGGCGAAACTTTCCTTTTCTAATTCAAGTAATACATACACCTTAGCGGAATACGCGTATAATTCTTCGGCTGGACAACCTATCCTGGCCGGGCAGGGATGCGGTTCCCTTGGTTCGCCAACTTTTTCACTCCCCCTTAACGGCTGTACAAATACCACATTGAATTTATCTGCTAATACAGGAACTGCAACTGCGGTTAACTACACCTGGATTGCCTCGCCCAACAGTGGCGTTGTGTTCTCAAGTTCGGGGTTTTCTACTACTAATGTTAGTTTTAGCACTGCAGGAGTTTATTCTATTACGCTTGCGGTTTTGGCAGGCACAACAATAGGTGTTACGACAAATACGATAAGCATTACAGTTACACCAACGGTTGTATTAAGTCCAACAAGCGCAGCGATATGTTCCGGATCAACGGCGACCATTACGGCAAGTGGAGCGACATCGTACTCCTGGTCTCCTGCTACCAATTTAAGTTCAACTACAGGTTCCGCGGTCGTTGTCAGTCCCTCACCTTTAGCGACCTACACGGTAACCGGAACCACCGGCGCCTGTTCGTCCACAGCTCAAATTACAATTGTAAGTGCACCACCGCCAAATATCGCAATTTCCCCTCCCGCGGCAAGTCTTCCATCGATATGCGCCGGATCAACACTGGCCTTAACGGCGTTCGGTGCAAACACATATACCTGGACAAGTGGCGCCTTTACTTCTCCCGTGATCCAGCAAAGTGTTGTAATAACTGCTCCGGGAAACTACACAGTTGCGGGTGCAGACCCTTTTGGTTGCACAAGCATCTCTACTATCACTGTTGCGTCGGCTTCGCCATTAACTATAGGTTTTTCAAATCCCGTGTTTACAACATGTATTGAATCAAATTTTCCAAAACTCTCAAAAGTGTATAATGTAAATGTGAGCGGAGCGTTAAACTATACTTTATTTCCGTACTCACAATATAACCAACAGCTTACACCGGGGAACTTTCAGGTTAGAATCAATGCGAATACCTGTTTCACTGTTGTAGGGTGGACAAGTGTTTGCTCTGGGACTTCCATTATATGCACTACTGTGATGCCTCAGCCTTCGGTTACAGTAACACCTTCAATTTCTGCATTTGTTTGTGTGGGAGGGACCATACCACTAACTGTAAGTAATCCAATAGGCGGAGCAGGGCCGTTTACTTATTCATGGACGGAAAGTCTCGCGTCGCCGTTATCGTTAAATAGTTATACTCTTCAAACTGTTCAATCATCACCATCTGCAAATACCACTTACACTGTAAGTGTGAAGGACGCGGAGGGTTGTGTTTCTGAGGATGCTGTTGTAAATGTTCTAATACAGGATTGCACAAGCCTGGACCAGGCAGCCATGGAAACACTGCAGGTATTATTATACCCTAATCCCGCGAGTAATAAAATTTACTTAAATATGGAGAATTTACCACCAGTAAACTCGATATCCCTAATAGACCTGAGCGGAAGAATTGTTGTCAGTAAAATGGAAAGCAATAATAATTCACTGCATGCGGTTAATGTTGAAAATCTACAAAAAGGAATTTATTTTATCCAGGTAGATTTTAGAAATGGCAACAAAACCAAAGAAAAATTTATAAAAGAATAGAAACTTATATGAAAATCAAAACCCTTATTTTTCTTTTTTCCTTTTTGTCTTTTTTTAAAATACAAGCACAGATAGATTTTGTTCTTTCGAACACAGTATGCGTGGGAGATACACTTCCGCTGGTCGCAACCAGTGGAACATTTAATGCAACAAGTTACTCCTGGTCTGCTACTCCTTCGGGACCCTGGTTTGCCAGTACAACAGCAAACCACACAGATCTTATGTTCCCGGCTTCAGGCATATATACCATTAGTCTTGACGGTTTTTCGGGAAGCAGTGTGAGCAGTGCAAGCCATGTGATTGTTGTATATGCAAAGCCCCTTATCACCATTAGTTCTACTCACAGTTTATTGTGCGCCGGTGATGGAGCAACGCTTTCCGCCACGGGTGCGAGCTTGTATGCATGGGAACCTCAGGTTGTTGTTTCCGCACTTTCTAATTATCAGGTTTACACGAGCCTCTTTGTTACAACAACTTTCAGTGTCACAGGCACTGACAATCTCGGCTGTGCAAACATTGCATATTTTACACAGCAGGTAGTACCTTATCCAAACATGCAGATCAACGCAACCAGCACAGCAGTATGTCCGGGGCTTACGGCAACACTTAGTGCTTTAGGAGCGACGTCTTATACCTGGACCGGCGGTACCGCCGGATCTGGTGTTTTCCAGCAAACTGTTGCGGTGGGAGCGGGAACTTACACGTTAGTCGGATCGAACGGAGGACAATGTAAAGACACACTTACGCTTCCGATTACTCAGGCTTTACCGCTTCTTATACAGGTAACAGCCGATCGGCTCATAAGATGTATTAAGGATACAGTAGTGGAACCCGGAGTATCGCTTGGGGCAAGCGGGGCTTCTTCCTACACCTGGCAACCTTATGATCCTGCACGGATGACCTATTCTATCGGACAGACAACCTATGTTACACCAACGGTAAGTACTTGTTATACGGTTACAGGTTATGGAAGCTCCTGCACTGGCAGCGCAGCTATCTGTGTTCAGGTTTCTGA
>JAEUTM010000217.1 GCA_016788025.1 Bacteroidia bacterium | reverse complement strand
ATAACTGTCGTAAATTGTTAAAAAGCTGTTCGTATTTAACAAAATTTAGGGTATTTTTTGAAAATTAAATTATTATCTCTATCTTTACTACACACACAAAAAACACGACAACTATGAACATTTTTATCAGCAACATCAGTTTTAAGGTTAGAGAACAGGCACTGAGCGATCTTTTCTCCCAGTTCGGCGAAGTAACCAGCGTAAGAATCATTAAAGACAAAGAAACAAGACGCAGCAAAGGTTACGGTTTTGTAGAAATGGCTAACAACAATGAAGCGCTTGCAGCCATTAACGCGTTAAACGGCACCGAGCACTACGAACGTAACATCGTTGTAGCGGAAGCCAAAGGTAAAAAAGAACCAGCAGCAGCCGGAGTACAAAACGAATCATCACACGAATAAAACGTATAACCTTTTAAGAAAACCCGTCCGGCACTACCGCGACGGGTTTTTTGTTTCACATTTGTTTAATATTTAGTCAATATCTTGTCTTCATAAACCCCGGCATCTTCTTATCTTTGCAGGATTTTAAATTTTTGTAAGATGCCAAAGGATACCTCCATAAAATCTGTCTTAATTATCGGCTCAGGCCCAATCATTATCGGTCAAGCGTGCGAATTCGATTATTCGGGTTCACAGGCTGCTAAAAGCTTAAGAGAAGAAGGGATCGAGGTTACCCTTATCAATTCAAATCCCGCTACCATTATGACTGATAAGGTAACGGCAGACAATATTTATCTTTTACCACTTGAGGTAAAATCCATCGTTAAGATACTTGAAGAAAGAAAAATAGATGCTGTGCTTCCCACAATGGGCGGGCAAACCGGACTTAACCTAGCCATGAAATGCGAGGAAATGGGAATCTGGAAAAAATATGGTGTGCGAATGATAGGTGTGGACGTTGAGGCCATTAAAGTTACCGAGGACCGTGACCTTTTCAGAGCCCGCATGAATGAGATCGGTGTAGGCATGGCGCCAAGCCGCATTGCGAAGTCATTTTTGGAAGGAAAAAGCATCGCTCAGGACTTTGGATTTCCACTGGTGATCCGCCCTTCTTTTACACTTGGTGGTAGCGGCGGTTCCGTAGTGTACGATAAAGAAAACTTTGATGCACTGTTGAACCGTGGTTTACAGACCTCCCCTATTCACGAGGTGCTTATTGATAAAGCCGTTTTAGGCTGGAAAGAATACGAGCTTGAATTGCTCCGTGACCAAAATGATAACGTGGCTATTATTTGCTCTATCGAGAATTTTGACCCAATGGGCGTGCATACCGGAGATAGTATTACCGTAGCACCGGCCATGACACTTAGTGACAGTACTTACCAGAAAATGAGAACAACGGCCATCAAAATGATGCGCAGCATTGGTAACTTCTCAGGTGGTTGTAACGTTCAGTTTGCCGTGAGCAATGACGAAAAAGAGGAGATCATTGCCATTGAGATTAACCCGCGCGTATCGCGTTCCTCTGCCCTTGCAAGTAAGGCAACGGGATATCCAATTGCCAGAATTGCAAGTAAGCTGGCAATCGGTTACCAGCTGGATGAACTGATAAATCAGATTACCAAATCAACTTCAGCGTACTTCGAACCAACACTTGATTATGTTATTGTAAAAATACCACGCTGGAACTTTGATAAATTTAAGGGATGTAACCGCGAACTTGGTTTCCAGATGAAATCGGTTGGCGAGGTAATGGCCATAGGGCGTAGTTTCCAGGAGGCTCTGCAAAAAGCATGTCAGAGTTTGGAAATTAAGCGTAATGGTTTAGGTGCCGATGGCAAAGAAATTACAGACCAGGCAGAATTACTACGCGCGCTGGAACGTCCAAGTTGGAACAGGCTCTTTATGATTTATGATGCGATGAAAATGGGAATTTCTGTAAAAACCATACAGAAACTTACGCGGATCGACATGTGGTTCCTTCAGCAAATTGAAGAAATGATTGCTCTTGAAAACGAAATTTCAAAATTCGATCTCAAAACAATTTCAAAGGATTTGCTCTATGAAGCAAAACAAAAAGGATATGCGGATCGCCAGGTAGCGCATCTCCTGCGCTGCCTTGAAAGCGAAGTGTACAATAAAAGAAATGAATTCGGTATAAAACGCGTGTACAAACTGGTAGACACCTGCGCGGCTGAATTTGAAGCAAAAACACCTTACTACTACTCTACTTTTGAAGATGAAAATGAAAGCATAAGAAGCAATAAAAAGAAAGTTGTGATCCTTGGTAGTGGTCCAAATCGTATTGGCCAGGGAATTGAATTTGACTACAGCTGCGTACATGGGGTACTGGCCGCTAAAGAATGTGGTTACGAAACAATCATGATCAATTGTAATCCCGAGACCGTTAGTACGGATTTCAGCACGGCAGACAAACTTTATTTCGAACCGGTTTTCTGGGAGCACATTTATGATATTATTCAGCATGAGAAACCAGAAGGCGTTATTGTACAATTAGGCGGACAAACTGCG
>JAEUTM010000199.1 GCA_016788025.1 Bacteroidia bacterium | reverse complement strand
CCCCCTTTAATAAATGCCTTTTCGATTTCACTCTCTTTAATTCTATTATAGAAAAATCCTTGTTTTGAGATAAAGGTGTTGAATTTTACAGAATCACTCCAAAGAAAAGGTATGGTTGAGGTCAGGAATAAACCACGATTTGTTACGTAAGCTCTATTTGTGTCTTGCGTTGTATTTATGAATTCAAGTTCTTTGGCAAAGGGGAGCGTTATCTGGCCGCTATTCTCCATCGAGGAGGGCAATTCAAGTCTCCCTTGTTCTATATAAAATCCTTTCCAACTGCTGTCGGCTAAAAATTCTCCCGGCGATTGTTTTTCCGAAAAGTCAAGCACGTAATGAGTAGGGAGGAATCCGAATTTTGTGTTTTTTGCCAGACGAATATTCTCCGAATTTAAATTCGCGGATTGGCTGATGTAGTGTAATTGTTTTGCATCCTGGAAGGCGATGTGTGCACCGGTATTATTTTGATTGCTTACATTTTGCGGGAGCTGAACATAACCTTTAAAACCGTACTCATACTTACTCTGATAGATATTCATTTCAGAGTTGTTGTGTAATTTCACTACAAAGCCATAAGGCTCCATCAAAGGAATAGTATAATCTTTTTCAAGGTAAATAGGGTAGCTGTTGCTGAGATAATACGTTGAATTAGCTAAATCCAGTTTGCAGCGTTTGGAAATCAATTTTTCAATCTGACTCGAAGTTCCGGCATGCGGAAAATTCCACTCGACCTTACCGCTCAGTTTGAGAGCATTCAGACCTACAAAGATGCTATCCGCTTTAAACAGGGCTGTTTTGTTTTCATTGTGCGTTTCCGGTTGTAGGGTGTAGGCTGGAGGAGCAATTTTGTCTTGAATAGAGCCTGATACCATCACCCACTCATTATTTCCTATAGAACTAATAGTAACGCCTGAATAAGAGAACTCCGTTTCTACATTTCCCCAGGCAGAGTTAAGGTTCGTTTTACATTTTCCAGTGATCACGTGGTTGACTGTATCAAATGATGTAAGTTTTGTTACAGTCATCAAAAAGCCACCTGCAATGAAGGTCTCAATAGCCGGAGGTCCCGTAAATCTTTGTACTTTACTTTTTGCAACCACTTGACTTCCGCTCTGAGCGGTTACCTGCCATGCGTAGTTTCCCATGCGTTTGATATTTGTCCAGAACATTACGGGGATGGTTTTGTCTATGGTCGCATCGCTTGAGGGAAGATAGCTCTGTTCGTAAAAGGGAGTGTTATTAATGATAGCATTTTCAGGATCCTGATTTTCATTTACCTCTACGAGTTTTAAGGTGTAGGTAACCAGCTGATTGTTTAATGCCTTCCTGGGCTTGTTCCACTTAAATTGTGACGCTGTTCCAAGTGTGAATTGGAAATTATTTTCCGGATATCGGATATCAATCGTGTCGTTTTCTATGTAACCGTAATGAAAATAACAAGGGGTAGAATAACCGTTATTTTTGAAACTACTTCTGCCACTGTTTTCAATCGTTTTTACGGTAAACACATAGCGTTTGCCCTTGTCCAGCGGGGGATCAATATTTGTGTAGATGTAGTTTGTGTTTTGTAAGGGTTGTGACTGCCATATAGGAAGCGCCTGGTTGTTTAAAATAGCTGTGACGGGATT
>JAEUTM010000196.1 GCA_016788025.1 Bacteroidia bacterium | reverse complement strand
AATTTCGTGCCGTTGAGATAGCGCACAAAAGAATAGTAGTTCTTTTCTCCAGCCGGATCTTTGAATACAGGTAATATACTAACAACTTTCATGTTGGCCAATTGAAGTGGCGCAAGTAATAACGTATCGAGCGCAACATGTGTAGGCATTATGCTTCGGGCTTCATAGGTCTTTCCATCGTAATACACTTTTAACAGGTAGTTGCTCCCGGCTTTTCCCACAAACGACTTTGTTTGATAGATGCCTGATTCAGTTTCCTGGAGTTCTTCGAAATATCCGTCATTGCTCACGATAGTAACTTTTGCCCCGCTTACTAAAGGAAACACATTGTTGTTTGTTATTCCAATTGTTTTAGTAATTTTTACAGAATTAACCTGCTTGTATGCGTCAAACTCTGCTTCAATAACTAATTTCGATTCCTTTGAATTGTATTTGACATCTATTTCTTTTTCGCAGGACATGAAGCCAAATGCGAAAAATGCTAGAAGGGTTAGATTTATAATTTGATTTGTTTTCATGATTTTAGAATTTAAAGTTGTAGGTTACTGATGGCACTATTTTAAATAAAGTGGTTTGAACTGCCTGGGTACGTGAGGCGTCATCTGGGTCCTGACGGAACTTGATCATGAATGCGTTTTCGCGTCCATAGGCATTATACACCGAGAAGTTCCAGCTCGATTCAAATTTTGTTGTTTTCTTTTGATACCAGGTTACACCAATATCAAGACGGTGATAAGCTGGCATCCGGTAACCATTCCGTTCGGTATATTCAAAATTCACTTCATTGTTTACCATGTATTTCCCGCTAGGGAAAGTAACGGCATTTCCGGTATAGTAGACCCAGGCTGCAGAGAAGGACCATTTCTTCGATAAATCGTAAATTCCTACGACTGAAATATCATGAGTACGATCTTGTTTCGCGAGATACCACTCATTGTTATTAATGCCATCGATTTTTCTCTCAGATCTTGAAAGAGTATAGCCAATCCACCCGGTGAGTTTTCCTGTCTTTTTCTTAACCAATACTTCGATTCCGTAAGCTCGGCCTCCGCCATAAAGCAGTTGCGTTTCAATTTTTCCATTTGGTCCCGTCTCTGCTCCGTCCCGATAGTCAATTTGATTTGCCATATTTTTGTAATAAATTTCAGAACTAAGCTCGTATTTACCTCGTTTCAGAGTTTGATAGTAGCCGAGAGAATATTGGTCAGAAACTTCAGGCTTAGTATTTAAGCTACTTGGAATCCACAGATCCGTCGGGCTTCCAGACGTTGAGTTTGAAATCAAGTGCAGGTTCTGTGCGTTTCGTGAATAGCTGGCCTTTACAGAAGTTCTGTCATTAAATACATAACTCAAAGAAAGCCTCGGTTCAAGATTAAAATAAGTCTGCACAATTTCATTCTTAGTTGAATGCACGGTATCTGTTATATCGCCTTCCTTGTTCACTTTATAAAAATCTCCGTCTCCCACCAAACTAAAAGCAGAACCCCTCAACCCATACACGACATTAATTTTTTTGGCCGGTGACCATTCGTTGCTGAAGAACAACGCATTATCAAGCGCATATTTATCTTGCAATTTGGCCGGACTTAATGCGGCTGTATCCTTACTGGTTAACTGGCCTGGTACAATAGTGTGATGCATCGCATTAAAGCCAAATCGTATTTTATTCTTCGGATTCGGGAAATACTGAAATTCGTGTTTTAAATTCCAGTCCTTAATTTTTGAAGTAATAGCTATCTCATTATCACCCAGCGCGAGCTTAATACGATAGTTGTAGTTGCTGTAAATGGCTGACGTATTAGAAAACAAACGAGGATTGTAAATGTGATTCCAACGAACCGTGGCGGTTGAATTTCCCCATGACATATTAAAAATCTTTCCTAAACCAAGCTGATCCTGACCGTTGTAGGCAGAAACAAACACTCTGTTCTTATCATTTAGACGATAATTTGCTTTCAGGTTCAAATCATAAAAAAATAATTTATTGTCTTTCAGGTTCTCATCCTTTGAAAGTTTTAAAAACATGTCTGCATAGGTGCGTCTGCCGGTGAGCAGAAAGGAACCTCGATCTTTTACAATTGGCCCCTCAACAGAGAGTTTAGATGAAATGATACCAATACCACCACCAACATGCATCTTCTGATCATTACCATCGTTCATTTTAATGTCAAGAACCGAAGAGAGTCTGCCACCGTACTGTGCGGGCATGCTTCCTTTATAAATGCTAAGGTCTTTAATAGCATCTGAATTAAATGTTGAGAAGAATCCCAAAAGATGGGAAGCATTATATACCGGCGCTTCATCTAATAAGATAAGATTCTGGTCGCCCGCACCACCACGCACATAAAATCCTGCGCTACCTTCGGCAGATTTAATGCCGGGAAGCAACTGTATTGTTTTCATAACGTCCTTCTCTCCCATCAATACCGGAATTTTGTTGATCTCCTTTACATCCAGCTTCTCAACTCCCATTTGAGCTTGCTGAACAATATTTTCCTGCTTACCGGCAGAAATTACCACTTCCTCCATCTCCGCCGTCGCATCTTCAACGCTCACATCTACCCTCACATCGGTAGTGAGTTGTATTGTTTTCGTGTATGTTTTGTAGCCGATCATGTTTACCTGCAACTGGTATTGACCGGCTGGCAGTGTTAGTGAATAAAATCCGTATTCATTGGTAGCCATACCAGTACCTTTTAATTCCGGAAAACTCACCAGCGCACCAATAAGCTGTTCGCCAGTGTTTTTATCCTTCACGTGTCCACTCACTGTATGCTTCGTCTGACTGTGAACCAGGCTCGCCATTAGTAAAAAGAACACTATTATCATCTTGATTTTCATGTTTTATTATTTTAATCTTTATTGTTTCTCTGTTTTTATGGTGCTTAAAAATGACGGTGCAAAATTATCCTGCTTTTACGGGAAGTTTTTGCATTATTCCTTCATTGATTTATATAATTATTTAGTCGATCTGGATTTCAAGCACCTCTGATTTATATGCAGAGCCTCCAACATATAACCGGGATATTTCTTTGTTTTTAATGTCCAGAATAATTTCGATTGCACTGGGAGAAGGTGGATTCATAAATTTGCCCTGCTCTATGAAATAAAAAATTTCCTTCTGTCTTGATTCTCTATAAAGCAAACAGGCCAAAGGACCAGCTGCCATACCAGTTGCAGCCTCTTCTTCAATCCCATAAAGGGGA
>JAEUTM010000080.1 GCA_016788025.1 Bacteroidia bacterium | reverse complement strand
TCGGGACGATGAAATACTCTCCTGGTAGAAAATGCGTCCATCAGCTGCTTTAAATACACATTTAGAAGGTGCTCATTATATTCTGGCCATTTCAGCAACGCAACTTTATGCAGTGTAAGAAAAGCATTGTCTTGTTTTCTTAGCTCTTCGATAAGGTCATCAAATCTCCCGGTCTCAAACAACAAGGTGTTAATTTTATCCTGTAACATAGGGCTTCGATCAGCCTTAATATCCCTGATGATATTATCAATCTCTGATTGAATTTGCTTCTTATCCAACAGATTTAGATAACGACGGAGTTTTTCAGGTAAAATATATAAATCAAATAGGAGCGCTTCTCTCAGAAAAAAGACCTCATTCTTGGTATTTCCGTATTCTGCAGACTTCTGAATAAGATGGTCCCGAAAATACTGATCCTGCCTTTTTTGACGGCTGTCCCTTTTGTTATAAAAGCTCTCCAGCATCTTAAATCCTCTTTCTCCTTTATCTGAGCAAAAAAGCAGTTCAGAAGCCGCAATGGCATACTCAACACTCGTTGTTTCCCAGTTTTGTGGAAGGGGAATTTTAAAAACCTGATTCTGCCGGATGTGTAACATCCATTTTGCAATGCGCAAATTATCGTATGGTTCCGAATACTTTCTTCTGTGATTTAGATTTTCAAGCAGTACCGAAAGCTCAGAGAAAAAATGTCGACTCCTGCTCAACACCAATGCCCGGGGCAGTAAAAACAAAAGTGTTTCATAATACAAGTGGCCCGTTCTAAGAATGTTTATAGTGGCTCTTAGCCAGGTCGACTTTGATGGTTCGTTTAAGCCCTTCGAAAATGCTTGGTAAAGATCGGCAAACAACAATTTGCAGAAAGTCCTGATTTTATTTTCGTCTCCACTAAATCTTTCTCCCAGGAGTTCTGACAATTCAATTAAAAGCGCCAATTCGATGCCTACGGATTTCACCGAAGTATGCGCTTTTGTATGTGCGATCATTTTAAGAATCTCATCAATATCCGAATCGCCTATTTGTCGGTTGTTGTAATAGGATTTAAAACACATTTTCCATCTCAGCCAATGTAATTCAAAATCATCGGCAACATCGCTGCTAAATATTTTTCTCAGATCTGCTGAATGGATTTCTTTTGTTCTATTCTTAAAGAAGTTTTTTAAATCCTTGTTTTTCGTTTCTCTTAACGCTAAACCATATGCATCAATAGGAAGTGGCTGTTTCGCTTCAATACTCTTTTTGTCGCTTTTGCTGTTAAACGAATCCCTTTGAAGATAAAATAAGAGAGCTGCCAAATGCTCGCAATTGTAAGATTTTCCGCATGTACAGGAATAAGACAACAGCCTGTCAGCCTTCTTATCGACGCCAACCTGCTTTGATCCAACCTGAAAAATTTTTCCAGGCAAAAGCCTGATCTTACCACCTTCAAATAACTGAAACCCTTTTCGAAGCATAGCGTCGGAAAAAAAATGTTCGAATTCTTTTAAACTGAAGAGCATTTGTTCAAAGTTAAAACATCCCTTTTTCTTTTTAAATTATTTATTGGTATTCCCTAAATTTGTTTTTATGAGGGATCCCTTCGAAACTGAAAGATTGATTATCAGGAAGTTTTATTCCCGGGATGCGCCTTTTGTTTACGCACTGCTCAATTCGCCGGGTTGGCTGCAGTTTATTGGCGACCGCGGCGTAAAAACACTGAAAGATGCTTCCACTTATATTGAGAATCTTTCATCGCATTATAACAAACACGGCTTCGGTCCTTACCTCGTAAGTTTAAAAGAAAATAGTTTGCCAATTGGAATGTGTAGTCTTATTAAAAGGGAAACTCTTGAGGACGTGGACATTGGTTTTGCGTTCTTACCTGAATTTATGGGAAAAGGTTTTGCATACGAGGCGGCAAAAGGAACTTATAATTTCGCAAAAAGGAATTTAGGATTAAAACAACTGGCTGCCATTACAAATACTAACAACATAGCTTCCATCAATTTGTTGAAGAAACTTGGATTTACATATATAAGGAACTTAGTATTGCCGGGCGAAACCGAGGAGGTATGCCTATTTACCGATAACATAAATAACGATTAAAAATGATCATAGGTGTAGCCGGTCCATATTCCGCTTCAACAGAAGAAGAACGGAAACAGAATCTAAATAAACTTAACACGGCAGCTGCGCGGTTACTTGAAATGGGACACATCCCTCTCATTGGCATTAACGCAGCACTACCCGTTACCAATTTGGCTAAAACAGTTGATGCATATAAAGCTAACATGGAAATTTCGATGGCTGTGATTAGCGCTTGTGAAGCAATTTTATTATTAGGCGAAAGCAGAGGGGCAAATATGGAACGTGATCTGATTATATCCAAAGGCTTGCCAGTGTATTATTCTTTGGAAGAAATTCCTCCCCTGGTAAAATAAAAAGCCCTCGTCGGAAAATGACAAGGGCCTTTATTAGTATATGAAGAACTATTACAGAATCAACATTACATCTCCGTAAGAATAGAATCTGTATTTCTCCTTGATAGCTTCCTTATAAGCTTTGTTTATAAGATCATAACCACCAAAGGCGCTTACCATCATAAGAAGAGTGCTTTCCGGCATGTGAAAGTTTGTGATCATACAATTCGCAATGCTAAAATCATATGGAGGGAAAATAAACTTATTGGTCCAGCCCACATATGGATTTAAATGACCAGTAGTAGAAACCGAAGTCTCAATAGCTCTCATTGCAGTTGTACCAACGGCACACACTTTTTTCTTTTTGTCTTTCGCTGCATTAACAATTTTGCAGGTGTCACTTGAAATAAGCACCTCCTCACTTTCAGTTTTGTGTTTCGTAAGATCTTCAACCTCTACTGTTCTGAATGTTCCCAATCCTATATGCAAAGTTAATGGCGCAAACTGTACACCTTTAATTTCTAAACGTTTTAACAACTCTCTGCTAAAGTGCAAGCCAGCAGTTGGTGCTGCAACAGCCCCCTCATTTTTAGCAAAAACTGTCTGGTAGCGCTCAATATCTTCGGGTTCTGCTTTACGTTTGATGTATTTTGGAAGTGGAGTCTCTCCAAGATCATAAAGCACTTTCCTAAACTCTTCATAACTCCCATCGTAAAGGAAGCGTAACGTACGGCCACGGGAAGTAGTGTTGTCAATTACTTCTGCGACAAGGCTGTCATCTTCACCAAAATACAACTTATTACCAATACGGATCTTACGAGCAGGATCAACCAGCACATCCCAAAGACGGCTTTCTGCATTAAGTTCACGTAACAAGAATACTTCAATTTTAGCACCGGTCTTTTCCTTATTACCATACATGCGTGCCGGGAACACCTTCGTGTCGTTTAGAATCATCACATCACCGTCGTCAAAATAGTTGATAACGTCTTTAAATTTTTTGTGTGTGATTTTTCCGGTAGCACGGTCTACCACCATCATACGAGCGTCTTCACGATTCTTTGACGGGTACTCTGCCAATAACTCCTTTGGCAGATTAAATTTGAACATCGATAACTTCATACCTTACCTTAAAAAATTTCCTGAAAATGAAATTGATGTCTAATCAAACCTGAACCTTTTGAGGATAAATCAGTATCCGGTTCAAATACTGATTAAAACAAAAATGTCATAATCTTACGGGATTAATTCGGGGGGCAAAAATAACACATTTTACGGCTTTTTTATAGTTAAAATGCGCAAAAAAGTAAAAAAAGGCATTTTGGCTAAAAAAGGACGTTTTTTTCCTTAATTTTAACGTTTAGCACGTCAAAATTGATACAAAATGATGAATTTTTCGAGTAAAATAAAAAAGCGTTTTATAGCTTTTTTTGTAGTTATAGCCCTTTTTGCCGGTCTTGCTTATACTCCTGATTATTTCGAGATAAGTAAGAACCTGGATATTTTTTATTCGGTTTATCGTGAGCTGAACGTTGGCTATGTTGACGATACCAAACCCGGACAGTTAATGAAAACAGGAATTGACGCTATGCTTAATTCCCTGGATCCATATACTGTTTACTACACCGAGAACGATATAGAGGACTACCGTTATATGACCACCGGAGAATATGGTGGGATTGGAGCGAGCGTTAACGACATAAACAACAAACTCATTATTGCCGAACCCTATGAAGGTTTTGCGGCCTACAAAGCAGGTTTACGGGCCGGCGACCAGATTATAGGTATTAACGGAGTGAATGTAGAAGGGAAAAAAAGTGACGATATCGGCAATCTTCTGAAGGGGCAGGCCGGTACACCTTTAAAACTAAAAATCTTAAAATATGGACAGAATAGTCCAGTTGAAATAAGCCTTACGAGAGAGGAAATTAAAACCAAGGCGGTTCCCTACGCGGCAATTCTCCCCGATGGTCAAACCGCCTACATTAAACTTATTTCATTTACCGATAACTGCAGTGGAGAAGTAAAGGAGGCGCTGGCCTCCCTGAAAGCAAAAGGTTATAAAAATCTCGTTCTCGATCTTCGTGGAAATCTCGGAGGTTTACTGATAGAAGCCGTAAATATTGTGAATTTTTTTACTGAGAAAGGGCAGGAAGTCGTGTTTACCAAAAGTAAAATTGCCGAATGGGATAAAAGTTACTTATCGGTAAATAACCCCATAGATCTTCAGACCCCAATGGTTGTGCTTGTCGATGAAAATTCGGCTTCTGCTTCAGAAATTGTAAGTGGTGCCTTGCAAGACCTTGACCGGGCAGTAATTGTTGGAAAACGAACGTATGGTAAAGGATTGGTGCAACAAACGAAAGACCTTGTATACAACGCAAAAATAAAGTTCACAGTTGCTAAATATTACATTCCCAGCGGCAGATGTGTGCAAGCTTTGGACTATAGCCATAAAGATGAAGAAGGAAGGGTTGAAAAGGTTCCCGATAGCCTGATCACTGCCTTTAAAACTAAGGGTGGTCGTGTAGTATATGATGGAGCCGGAGTAATGCCAGACGTAAAAACCCCTGAGGAGAAATATGACAATATTCTTATCTCGTTGGTTTCTAAATACCATATTTTCAACTATGCTACCCAGTATCACGCTGCTCATAAAGAAATTGCGAGTATTCGCGAATTTAAACTGAGCGACCAGGAGTATGCCTCTTTTGTTGATTATTTAAAAGACAAGGACTACTCCTACAAAACCAAATCCGAGGTAGAACTTGCTGATCTGAAAAAAACGGCGGAAGAAGAAAATAACTTTTCGGAAATTAAAACAGAATACGATGCCCTTGTAAACAGAATTAATCAAAATAAGAAAGACGATTTAACTAAACACAAAGCGTCCATAAAAAAATACCTGGAAGAGGAAATCGTATCGCGTTATTATTTTCAAAAAGGAAGAATTGAATGCTCTTTAAATAATGATACGGATCTAACTGAAGGGCTTAAATTATTTTCGGAGTCAGGAAAAATAAAGTCGATTCTCACAACAATTGAAAAGCCGAATAAGCCATTTAATACAAAAAAGAAATTCTAAATCAGAAAGTAGACATCAGTCCGAATTGAATGATGAACCTGTTCTGGTAAATAGAAAGAGGCTCAGGATTGACATAGAACATGATAGAAGACATTAATGCTGTCCGTTCTCCTATATTTTGCATAAATCCACCACCAACGAGGAAATAATCAACCCAGGTTTTTGCTTTTGGATTAATAGACAAAAAATCGGGTTGATACAACCGATCATATTGTGCCTGTACAAAATAACTTTCGGCAATAATGTAGCGAGCATAAGAATGCCCCCCGAAAATAGATTGAGAGTATTCACCGTAGGGACTTCTATAGCTCGTGTAATTGTAAATAATGCCCAAACCCACATTTACGTTCTTAATCGGCAGATAACCAATGGTTGGCGACAGAAGAATAAACGTAGAATTGCCAATCCACAACTGTGCGTTACCACCCCAGGTTGTTCGTTCCTTCCATTCGTCGTTTTTTTCCTTCTCGTTCTTTTTGGATTTCGAAGTGTCGCTCCTTTCACCGGTATATACTTTGTCTTTCTGGGCTAGGGCGGGTTGGTGCATGCTAAAAGCAAACAGCAGTAAAAAACATTTTATAATCAGATATCGTTGTATTTGAAACAAGACAGGTACTATTTCGGTTATTTAAATTTCAGTTTCTTTATTGAAATATCAAGTATCTTAGCACCCTTAAATTTATAAAAAATGCTAATACTTGTAACAGGCGCTTCTAAAGGGATAGGCTTCGAACTCGTTAAAAAACTTTCCGGAGATCCGGGAAATCTGGTTGTTGCCGTTTCGAGAAATATCAAAACTTTGCGCGAACTTGTCGACAAGAACAATACTACTTCCCTTCTTCCATTTAAAGCAGATATTACAAAAGCAGGGGATCTGCAAAAAATACTAAAGCTCATACAATCTCTAAAACTGCCTTTAGATATAATTGTAAACAATGCGGGTCTCATCGTCAATAAACCCTTTCTTAA
>JAEUTM010000586.1 GCA_016788025.1 Bacteroidia bacterium | reverse complement strand
TACCAAGGTATTTGCTGGAAGTCGTGCTGTAGAACAAATTGTGGAAATGGAAAGTGTTGACCTGGTTCTTGCAAGCATTGTGGGTTACGCCGGATTAGCCAGCACAATTAACGCCATTAAACATGATAAACAAATCGCTCTTGAGAATAAAGAAACGCTGGTTGTAGCTGGCGATCTCGTAACCAGACTTGCCCGCGAGCACGCGGTTAACCTCTACCCTGTAGACAGCGAGCACTCAGCTATTTTTCAATGTCTTGCAGGAGAATGGGAAAACAAGGTTGAAAAAATATACCTCACCGCCAGTGGCGGGCCCTTCAGAGGCAAGGACAAAACATTTTTAAAAACTGTCAAAAAAGAACAAGCCTTAAAACATCCGAACTGGGTGATGGGAGCCAAAATTACCATTGACTCCGCTAGTCTCATGAATAAAGGTTTGGAGGTTATTGAGGCAAAATGGCTTTTTAATTTAGCACCCGAACAAATAGACGTGATTGTGCATCCGCAAAGCATCGTGCACAGCATTGTTCAGTTTGAAGATGGAAGCATGAAGGCTCAAATGGGTTTGCCTGACATGAAACTGCCCATTCAATACGCCATGGCTTATCCACAACGCCTGAAAAACGATTTTCCCCGCTTTGATTTTTTAAGTTATCCAAATTTAAGTTTTGAAAAGGCAGATACTGAAACATTCAGAAATCTGGCCCTCGCTTTTGAAGCTATGAAAAAAGGAGGGAATATGCCTTGTGTTTTAAATGCTGCGAACGAAGTCGCAGTGCAGGCCTTTTTAGAAGATAAGATTGGATTTGTTGAAATGAGTGATTTAATTGAAAAATGCCTGGACACGGCTCATTTTATCAAACATCCCAGTTACGAGGACTACGTAATATGCGACGAGGAAACCCGAAGGACTGCGGCCTCTCTGGTGTAAGATTTATCTGATTTTACTTTCTTAAAAATATCAAAAAAGCCTCCTAATCACCTAAATAAACGTAAATTTACGTTCCATTACCATAATCTATGCTCATTAAAATAGCTCAACTTTTCTTAAGTTTAACCATACTTGTAACCCTCCACGAATTTGGGCATTTTTGGTTCGCCAAAAAGTTTAAATGCAGGGTTGATAAATTTTATCTCTTTTTCGACTTTTTGTTTCCGTTTGCTTCCGTTATGAATTTTGCCTTGTTTAAAAAGAAGGTAGGTGATACAGAATACGGCATTGGCTGGTTTCCTTTTGGCGGTTATGTTCAAATTGCGGGGATGGTTGACGAACAAATGGACAAATCTATAATTGAAAGTCCACCTCAGCCTTGGGAGCTTCGTAGCAAACCAGCATGGCAACGTCTTCTGGTAATGATGGGAGGTATTCTCGTAAATCTTGTATTGGGAATATTGATTTTTTGGATGGCCCTTTTGGTTTGGGGCAAAGAAACCCTTCCTATTACCAATATCCCTAATGGATTGATGGTTGACAGCGCTGCGTACAATGTGGGGCTAAGAGACGGCGATTTTATTACTTCGCTTGATGGAAAACCAGTGAGATCAATCAACAGAATTCCAATTGAAATAATAATGAATGGTGTGAATACCATAGAAGGTATACATGCTAACGGAGAGAGATTTTCATTGCCGATAACAAATGATGATCGCGGAAAAATTCTGAAGCGCATGAAAAAATCCACTTTTGTTGCGCCACGGCGATACATTACAGAGATAGATTCTATCGATGCAAGCAGTTATGCAGCGAATGCTGATCTAAAGAAAAAAGATAAAATCCTTGCAGTTAACGGAGTGCCTGTTAAATTTATGGATCAACTTAAATCTGAAGTTGTAAAAAACAAAAATAAAAAAGTTGAACTTACAGTGTTACGCGGTAAGGAAGTTATTACGACTCATTGTCAGGTAAGCGGACAGGGAATGTTGGGAATTGCTCACGAGCCATTCCAGGAACTGAAAGTTGAAAAACAAGAGTTTGGTTTTTTTCAGGCATTTAACCAAGGCTTGAAGGATGGCTTAGAACTCATTGTAATGCAGGCAAAACAATTTGTTGTTCTGTTCACAGTTAAAGACGCTCACCAGCAAGTAGGAGGTTTTTACACAATGGTTCAGCAGATGAATTCTACCTGGGATTGGCAACAATTCTGGATGTTCACAGGGTTCTTGTCCCTTGCGCTTGCTTTTATGAATTTTCTGCCAATCCCTATGTTAGATGGAGGATACATTATGTTTATCCTCTGGGAAATGATAACCGGAAAAAAAGTTTCTGACAAAGTAATTTATTACGCTAATAACGTTGGGCTTTTTATTGTTCTGGGCCTTATGGTCTACGCCAACACTGATTGGCTCAGAAATTAAAGTTCGTATATGAGATCTGTGGCTCTTTACTGTTTTTTATGCCTTTGTTTTAGTACACAGGCTCAGCAAACAACTGTGAGCAAGCGCAATCCTGCAGACGAAAGGCCAACAAGCGCCAATCATAAGGTGCTTCTGATTCCATTTGAACCTAAATTATACAACAGTGAAATTGATCGTTTTATCAACGCGGAAACAAAGCTTACTGCGCGCGAGATAAAACACAAGTTCAGGGATGGCCTCAATGAACAATTTTACAAAAGTTTTAAAGCGCAAAAGTTTGGTGTTATAGACATGATGGAAGATACCGTCAAGTTTAAAAAAGATCTCGAAGGCATTTATCAATACATTCGTTATGAGTATGTAAAAATTCCTGATCAGAACAACTATAAAGCGCCGGTTAAGGAAAAAGAAGAAAAGAAAATTGAGAAAGGACAACTCGCCGTAGAAACTAATTCTGATCAGCGATTTATGGATGCGCGTTTTAGCAGTCCAAAGGTTGTTTCGGTGCTGCAATCTAAATACAAAACCGATCTGTTCATTTGTTTCAATCAGCTTGATATTTTAAACTCCGGTTCTAAAGGACCAATGGATCTTGGGACGGGCAGCCCTAATCGAAAAATTGTTTTGCATTATACGGTATTTAATTCTGCTGGAAAGGAAATCAATTCTGGCACGGTTGAACAGGAGTTTGAGCCAGAGCTAAACAATCCAAAAAAAATAATCGATAAATACTTTTCGAAAATAAGCCTTGTTGTATTACAGCGCGTAAACAAGTGCCTGAATATTACAGGATAAAAAAACGCCGCATATTCTGCGGCGCCTGAAAATTTATTTGCTTTAAAATTAGTGATGAGCTGGTTCAGCCGCAGGAACTTGTGTTTCAACGGTCATGGAATCAGTTTTTTCAGCTGTTTTTGCTTCTACTGCATGGTTTTCAGTTGTGGCAGCAGCCTCGTGATGAGATGCCTCTGTTGCAGCTGCCCCATGCTCGTGTTCCCCATCATGATGCGGCTTTGGATCACACAAACTTAAAAACAGAACAACTGCTAATAACGTAACACAACCTAAAATAAGCGGAACTGTAAACGCTACAGGTTTTTGCTCCTTTGAGTGATGATCGTGATGATGGTGGTCTCCTGACATAGATTATTGATTTTGATGATGCGAAAATAATAGAATTATTTGAGAATTAAACAATAATGCACCAAAAAACGGAATACCTTAGCAATCTAAGGGGATTCCGTCATTATACAAGCGTTTATCTGCAATATTCTGGTAATT
>JAEUTM010000578.1 GCA_016788025.1 Bacteroidia bacterium | reverse complement strand
GGAGAAAACGCTGACTGTGGAAACAGAAGATCTGAGTCCGGAAGAAATAAAAAAAGAAGTTGAGAAAGCGGGATTTAAAGCGGAGGAAATGTAGTTATCGTGTGTTTATTCATTCCTCGAAGGGTCATAGAAATATGGCCCTTTTTATTTTCTCTTCACACGCAGGTATAATAGCCGCCACTGAAAAACGAGCTCAAATAAAAAGTCCCGCAAGAATTCTGCGGGACTTGAAAAAGGTCTTTTTATTTAATTAATTTCCTCTGATCAACAATACCTCCCACATTTGTCTTTAGGAAGTATAGGCCCGAAGGTAAATCGCTGGTGTTCAATTCAACATTGCTGTCGGAGGATTTTATCATTCTGATCATTTTTCCGTCTATAGTCAATAATTCATATGTCAATTCGATACCAGAACTATTCAAAACTTTTAAACGATCCGAAAAAGGATTTGGATAAACTGACAGTGATTGAGAGATAAAATTATTATCTGTAATTCCTGTAATGGTAGGCGTATACGCTGGCAGTTGAACCAGGTTACCGCCCGAAGGAAGCGCAACCCACAAACCAAAAGCAGGACCATTGCTGTTAACGGCAGGATTCAAGAATCCACTTGCCAGAACAGTTATTGCACTACCGCTTAAGTTAAGCGTATTCAAAGGTGCAAGATAACTTGCCACTGTTGTGGTGCCTGCCGCGTCTGTTACATGTATTGTATAATCTCCCGAACTGGTTGATGAAGGTAGAGATAGATATCCACCGGAGTAAAACGAAGGATAAGCTAAGCTCGGGATCAGTGTACCGTTGCCTGTTGCTGTTACGCCAACAATCGGTGCGTCTGTAGCGCCGTGGAATACCAGAACATCTGTGTTGTTTGCTGCCAAAGCGCGTTCACGTGCAATGGCATTTACAGATAAATTAAATGGTGCCATAGCGCTGGAAGGAGAATACCCTGTAGAACTCACAAGGCCGCTGGCTACAAGTTGATATTTATTTGAAGAAGAAAGGTTGTACGTGAAGGAAGCAAGTGCAGAGGCAGCACTGGTACTGTTTGGTGCCGCGATAGACAATGTAACCGTTTGACCTGCCGGAACGTCTATGTAAGGACTAGCGGTTCTGAAACTAAAATCATCAATTAACAGAATATCAGAACTACCTGTAACAGCAGACTTGAACCAAACATCCACCTGGGCCGCACCCAGATCGGCGCAGTTATGAATTGCTTGCAGGCGTGTTGAACTAATGTTAGCGCTTGGTAACGGAATAAGCGATCCTCCGGCTACTGTTGATACAAACAAACCAAAAGCCGGTCCATTACTGTTATTCGCCGGATTTAAAAAGCCACTTGCCAAAACTGTTAAGGCTGAACCCCCAAGATTTAGTGTTGAAAGAGGAGCGTCATATTCCGCCACAACATTCTCCGAATACTGATCGCGAACCTGGATCTTGTAGTCTGCTGTTGGTAAATTCAGATAAGAGGAGAAAGCAGTATAACCTGCATTGTTAACAAGAATGTTAGGGAGCACCGGATTTGTGCCGGTAAACGGCGCAACAACATCTACGATTGGCGCATCGGTTGAACCGTGGTGAACCAATACACTCGTAGTAGTTGCATTAGGTGCGGCGGTCATACCCATTGTATATGTACTTAATGTAAATGGAGCCACCATGTTGGAAGGACTGTATCCTGTCGGAGAGACAATACCATCGGCCACTACTATGTTCATAGAATTAGGGGCGAAATTTACAGTGAACGTAGCAATCGCCTGCGACGATGAAGTAGAAGTGCCAGGCGCAACTCCGATGGTAAGAACAGCCGAAGCAGGAATATTTGTTAGCGTAGGAGAAGCGTGACGGAAAGAGAGATCATTAATCAGAAGAGAGGTCCCCGCATAAATGTCTACTGTTGCCGCTGCGCCATCTGCGCAATTGTGAATAACCTGCAAAGTTGCTGTCTGCGCTTTTGCAGTCTGGAATACCGCACCCAGTGCGATAAGTGCCGTTGAGACTAATAGTTTTGTTTTCATGTTAGCAGATTTTGATGTGTCAAAGGTAATTTCTGTTTGTCTAACTTTTTGAACTATATCTTAGACAATAAGTTAAAAAAACAAAAGAGTTCAAAAACAAAACAGGACTCGGATTTTATCAAACAATTAATAGTCAATAGGTTAGATATATTTTAACAAACACATACCAATTGGCTTTCAGAGGATCATTATGAGCGATATGAGTGCGAAATACAGGAATTAAAATAAGAACATGGGTGTTTTTGGGCGAATACTTATGTTTAATATAAAATACATAATGTTAGACAATAGCACCGCCATTATATACTATATTTGCCGGAAAATACTACAACGACATTAATTTACAGAAGATGAAAAATATACTATTGGTTTTGTTTACGATCTTAATTCCTGTTTTCAAAGCCCAAACCATTGGTGTGATCAGAGGTAAAGTAATAGATAAAAACACTCAGGAAGCACTGGTCGGTGCAGTAGTTTCAGCAGAAGGTACAAGTTATGGAGTTGCCACCGACCTCGAAGGGAATTATAAATTAGATATTCCCGTAGGAACGTATAGACTTAAAGCTTCTCTGATAGGATACAACGCACTTGTTAAAGAGAATGTCGTTTTAAATTCAGGCAATGCGCAAATAGTGAATTTTGAACTCGATGAGGCAGGAAAAGATCTGGAAGAAGTAAACATCACCTTCGACAAAGGAAAGTCGGCTGTTGCAACCGATATGATTACTCCTCTCTCTGTGCAGCAACTCACCAGCGAAGAAGTGAAAAGCAATCCTGGCGGAAATTTTGACGTCTCCAAGGTTATTCAGACCCTTCCTGGCGTTGGCGGTTCTGGCGGCGGCGCAGCCCGTAACGATATAATCATCCGGGGCGGTGCACCAAACGAAAACGTCTACTATCTCGATGGTATAGAAATACCAATCCTCAATCATTTTCAAACACAGGGAAGCTCCGGAGGCGCCACTGGTATTTTAAATGTGTCCTTTATTGACGACGTAAAACTTAGTTCTTCAGCATTTGATGCTCGTTATGATAACGCACTTGCTTCAACCTTCATAATAAAACAACGCGAAGGCAACCCGGAAAAATTGTCAGGCAACTTCCGTCTTAGTGGAACCGAAACAGCTCTAACACTGGAAGGTCCTCTTGGTAAAAAAACTAACTTCCTTGCATCTGCCAGGCGCTCTTACCTGCAATATCTCTTCCAGGTACTCGATCTGCCAATAAGACCTAATTTCTGGGATTTCCAGTATAAAGTAACACATAAGCTAAACGAAAAAACTACCATTACAGCAATTGGTATCGGTGCGATCGATGAATTTGCGTTCGCTACTCCAAAAAAATCCACTCCTGAAAATATTTACATCACGCGCTCATTACCATACATTAACCAATGGAACTACACAAGTGGATTCACTCTCAAAAGGCTCATCAATAAAGGTTTCGTTAATGTAGCACTAAGCAGAAACATGTTTAATAATGCCCTCGATAAGTTTGAAGATCAAAACCAGGTCGAAGAAAACCGCACGTTTAAACTTAGATCCCAGGAAATTGAAAACAAGTTCCGTGCTGACATCAATAAATATCTCAATGGCTGGAAAATAAGTGCTGGCGTTATGGCACAGTATGTAAAATATAATACGCGCCTCTTTAACCAGATTACCAACTCCGTAACTGATTCCATGGGTAACGAAATTATTCCCCCGGTAAAGATTAATGTTGCGAATGCAATAGAATTTTTTAAATACGGCGCATTTGGTACCCTGTCAAAAAATCTGTTCAATGAAAAATTGCTGCTTTCTCTTGGCCTGCGAACAGACATGAATAGTTTCACGCGGGACGGTAATAATCCTCTCAACACGCTATCTCCTCGTCTTTCACTGGCTTATCACATTCATACAAAGTTCGATATTACTGCTTCGGTTGGATCCTACTATAAAATTCCAACCTACACATCCTTAGGATTTAAAGAGCCAGATGGCACGCTCGTTAATAAGTCGGCAAAATACATTCGCTCCGATCATTATGTTCTGGGTACACAGTTCCTTCCCAAGGAATCACTTCGTTTTACCCTTGAGGGATTTTACAAGCGTTACAGTAACTATCCTGTATCAGCAGGGAACGGCATTTCACTCGCTAACCAGGGCGCCGATTTCGGCTCTATTGGGAGCGAAAAAATTCTCAGCATTGGCCAGGGAGAATGTTATGGCTTTGAATTCTTCGTGCAGCAAAAACTAATTAAACGCATCTTTTATGTATTCAGTTACACCTTTGTACGCAGTAGTTTCTCCGGAGTCAATAAAAAATTAATCCCTTCTTCCTGGGATTACCAACATTTGATCTCCGCTACCCTGGGTTATAAATTTAAAAATAACTGGCAGCTGGGTCTCAAATACCGGCTGTCAGGGGGCTCCCCGTATACACCATTTGATCTAAGGGCTTCTCAGCAAAATTACCTTTTATTAGGAACTGGTGTTTTAGACTATAATAACCTGAACACAAAACGTTTAATGACCTTTAATCAACTCGACCTGCGTATTGACAAAAAATTCAACTTCAAACGCACAACGCTAGACCTGTTTATAGATATTCAAAATGCGCTTCTCTTTAAACAAGAATCGGCTCCGAGTTATACCTTTAAACGTAATGCCGACAATACGGGTTTCGAAACGACGGACGGAATGCCTGTG
>JAEUTM010000620.1 GCA_016788025.1 Bacteroidia bacterium | reverse complement strand
TGATGTTTAGTACTTTTCCCATTAACGGATTTCCATCTGCGTCACGCATTTCAAGTTCTTGCCCAACTTTAACGCGTTCGTCGTCAAATTTCCCGTCAATTTCAAAAGCCTGGCGGTTTATTTTGATCACATAATCTTTTTCATAAGGACCGTAAGCGTTTTTGGCTCCAATACGGAAATCAAACTTGTCTCCTTTTTGTTTGCCATTCAGTCCCGCTTCAAAATCTGGTAATACTCCTCCGTAACCAAACAGAAAAACAAAGGGATGATCTTTGCTGGTTTCCTCTATCAATTGTTCCGGTTCATTGCCTTTGCTTGCAGTGAGATAATAATTTACCGTTACCGCTTTGTCTTCTGAAATAGTCATTTAAATTGTTTTAAGGGTGTGAAGGTAGCTATTTTAATTTATCCGCCTGGTATTCTTTTCCAGGAGATATAAGAGTTTTTCCTTGGACAGGTTTGGTTTTATTTCTCCCTGCATAGTGAATGAAACAGCTCCGGTTTGTTCGCTTACTGCAATCGCTATGGCATCTGTGTTCTCTGTAACACCAACTGCGGCGCGGTGACGCATGCCATACTGGGCGGGAAAATTCTCCCTTTCAGTCACCGGAAGCACACAACGTGCCGCTACAATACGATTGTCCTGTATGATCACCGCACCATCGTGAAGGGGTGAATTTTTGTAGAAAATATTCTCCAACATTCTAGCGGTTAATCCAGAATCAATAATATCGCCTGTGTTAATAAAGAACTTGAGGTCCGATTTTCTTCCAATGATGATCAGGGCACCCGTTTTTGTAAAACTCATGTTAAAACAGGCTTCGGCTAAGGCATCAATATCCAGGAATACATTTTCTTCTGTTGTGTTTGAACTGAAACGGAACAAACCTCGCCAGTTACGATTTCTAAGAAATTCGTTCGATCCCAGGTAAAGAAGGAACTTTCTTATCTCTTGCTGAAAAACGATCATAATAGCGATAACCCCTACGTTAACGAATTTACCAATGATGGACGAAAGAAGTTTCAGGTCGAATGCCTTGATAACGATAAATGCAAAATAGATCAGCGCAAGTCCCACAAAGATGCTGATAGCGGAGGTGCCTTTTACCAGGTTATAAACCAGGTACAGGATGGTTGCTACCAGTATAATATCTATTGCGTCGGTAATACCAAAGCTAATGAAGAGTATGTTCAGGCAAGGAATCAAAGGCTTGGACTTTTCTGATTTTTTTTATGTGTCTCGTACATTTGGTGTACAAGTCCATCGGACAAACCTACCTGAGGTACAAATACCTTTTCTATGTCGGCATTTTTCATCACCGTTAAGAATATTTTGGCAGCAGGCACAATTACGTCGGCACGGTCTGGTTTCAGATCCAGCCTCTCAATGCGCTCCTGGTAGGTATAAGAACACAACATTTCGTAGATACCTTTCAGGCGATCGTAGCTCAGATGTTTGGTTTCTTTTTTACCGCTCATTTTAAAGATCTTGTTGATGTTACCACCAGATCCAATCGCGGAAAGCGGGTGTATGCCAGTTGTGTTGCGCTTTAACCATGATTTCATTTCTTCCCACTCTTCTTTAGCCACTTTTTCAAGCAGCATCCTTACTGTGCCAATATTAAACGATTTGGCAGCAATAACTTTATTATCAAAATACAACGTGAGCTCCGTACTACCACCACCCACGTCTATATATAAGTAAGCGTGTTTAGGATTTAGCATTTCTTCGATATGATTCGAAAACACGAGCGCAGCCTCATTTTTTCCATCGATAATTTCCACGGAAAGGTCTGATTCTTTTTTTATGCGTTCAATAATCTGCATACCGTTGCTCGCGTCACGCATAGCGCTTGTGGCTACGGCGCGATATCCGGCGACTCCGTAAGCTTTAATGAGCTGCGAAAAACCCTGTAAAGCCATGATCAAACGGTCAGCTTTGGCATCTGTTATTTTTCCCTGCATGAACACGTCTTCACCAAGACGTACAGGCATCCGGATCAGTTCTTCCTTATTAAAATGAGGTTTACCATCAACCATGTAAACCCTGCAGAACAATAAGCGCATGGCGTTACTCCCAATATCTATAGCGGCGAATACCATCAGTTATGAATGAGTTGTTTTGTTTTTGTATTTGAATGTGATTGTTGTTGTTCTTTTTCTTTCTTGAAATAATTGTAGCTTTCTTCCTGCACTCTTATTTTCTTTTCGCCGGGTTTGGCACGTTTGTATTGATTTTCCTGGCGGTGATCCAGAATGCGGACCTTGGTGTTCCCGGAAAGTTGGATGTTTATCAGGTCCTTCAGTTGTTTCCGGATCTCGGGACTGTGAATAGGTACAGCTACCTCGCTCCGGTTATCCAGGTTTCGGCTCATCCAGTCTGCTGAAGAAATGAAGATTTTCTCATTACCACCATTATGAAAAATAAATACACGGGCATGCTCAAGATATTTATCCACGATGCTATAAGCCCTAATGTTATCGCTCCAACCTTCGATTTCGGTTACAAGCGAACAGGCACCCCTTACAATTAACGTTATTTTTACCCCCGCACGACTGGCTTCATAAAGCTTCGCAATCATTTCCTTATCAACCAGGCTGTTCATCTTTAACGTGATCTCAGCTGGTTTTTTGCTTTTCGCAAACTTGATTTCTTTATTGATCAATTGTACAAATGACTCCCTCATAAAGAACGGAGCCACGAGCAAATGTTTGAAGGATTGAAGTTTAAAGTTGTTCTCGTAAAAATCAAAAATCCTGTGAAGGTCACCTGCAATTTCCTTATTAGCGGTTAGCAAGGAGAAATCCGTATAGACTTTAGAAGTTTTTTCGTTGAAGTTTCCAGTACCAATATGAGAATAGTGAATTTCTTTTCCTTTTTCCCTCGCTGTTATCACAAAGAGTTTGGAATGGACCTTCAGTCCCGCTACGCCGTAAATGACACGGGCGCCTTCTTCCTGTAGTTTATTTGCCCAGTAAATATTGTTCTCCTCATCAAATCGGGCCTGTAATTCAACCAACACGGTTACTTTTTTACCGTTTTTAACCGCATTAATAAGCGCATTGGCAATTTTCGAAGAGTCAGCTACACGGTAAAGCGTGATCTTGATGCTCTCTACACTCGGGTCGATGGACGCTTCTCTCAAAAGATCGATAATGTGATTGTAAGTATGATAAGGGTAATGCAGCAAAATATCTTTTTGAGCAATCACTTTTAATACTGTAGAAGCTTTATTTTCAAGGTCTTTATGTTGGAGCGCCGGTGGATTATTATACACCAGGTTCTTGTCGCCGAGGTTTGGAAAATTAATAAAGTTTTTAAAGTTGTGATATCGTCCTCCCGGAATGGCATTGTCTTTTTTAGACATCCCAAGTTTTTTCATGATGTACTTAAGCATGTCATCGGGCATCGCTGCGTCATAAACAAAACGTACAGGTTGCCCTTGTTTTCGGGCTTTTACACTTTTCGAAATCTTTTCGATCATGCTTTTGCTTACATCGTTATCAATGTCAAGTTCAGCATCGCGTGTTAGTTTAATATTAAATGCCGCGCGGGTGCGATAGCCAAACACTTCAAAGATCTGGTCCGTGTTGAAACGGATCACGTCATCCACAAGCATGATGTAACGCTTCTCGCCATGGCTGGGGAGCACAACAAAACGTGAAACGCTTTGTGAGGGAATTTCAATTAAAGCGTACTTATCCTTTTTGCCAGAAACATTCGATTCCAGTTTTAAGTACATGTAGCTCGCCTTGTCCTTCATGTATGGAAACGGCTTACTATCGTCTATCATAACAGGGAACAGGTTTGTTACCAGCTCGTTATTAAAATATTCTGACACAAAAATGCGTTGCGTGCTGGTTAGTTGTCTTTCGTTAATGATAAAAACATTTCTGGCAGCAAGTTCTACAAGAATTTCCTGATAGATCTGCTCGAAATTATTTTGCTGTTCAATTACTTTTCTCTGAAGACGTGTCAGAAGTTCTTTTGGATCTTCACCATAAACCTGTGCTGCTTTTTTTCCAAGTTTTGTGAGGCGTTTTACGGTCGCAACACGCACGCGGTAAAACTCGTCGCGGTTATTGCTGAAGATGCCGAGAAACTTAAGGCGTTCTATAAGGGGAGTAGTTGGGTCTGCGGCTTCCTGCAAAACACGCTCGTTAAAAGACAACCAACTTAATTCCCGGTTAATGTATGGGAATGATTTATACTTCATACTGCTCAATCCATAATGTTTTTGGGGTATTCATAAAAGTTTAGTTTACCTTTTTTAGGCTCAAGCTGCTTCCAGCTATTCACTTCAAAACGAAGTGATATAACACCGCAGGTCGGGATATTATCGAAATACAATTCGGTGGAAAGTTCATTGCAAATATTGGTGATGGCGGGGTTGTGTCCAAATACCATCACCGATTCAGCAGCGTCATCCGTTTCCTGTACAAGTTTCAGGAGCTTTTCCCAGGTCGTCTCATAAATTCTTGCATCCAGTTTAAATCGTTCCATATTAAAATCCATTGCGCGCGTAAAAATCAAAGCCGTACTAACTGCCCTGGTTGCTGTACTTGAAAGAATCAGATCGGGTTTGTTTTTTTTTGAAGCAAACCATTGACTGAGTACATAAGCGCTGTCATAGCCTCTTTCGTTCAGGTGACGGTCAATATCTTTTAGGGATTCATTTCCCCAGTCGCTTTTGGCATGCCGTACAAAGATCAGTTCTTTCATTTTCCTAAGCTAAATAAGGGCGTTTAACGCCTTTTCCGGTAATAGATGGTTCAAAAAAACAATTCAAAATAAACCACATTAAGTGATAAATTTACGCAAAAAGCCAGTTTATTATGAATAATAAATCAACAATAAAATGTCCTAATTGCAGCCATGAGTTTGAGGCCACAGACGCCTTCAGGGATGAGGTTCAGAAGGAGCTGAATATTAAGGCAAAAGAGTGGCAGAGCAAGCGGGAAGAGGAGTTCAGGAAAAAGGAGGAAGGCTTTCAGCAACAGCTAAAAGAGCAGCTCGATAAACAAAAGCTTAACATTGAGGAAACACTAAAACGGAATATCAGTCAGGATTTTGAGACTAAGATTAAACTGCTTAGTGAGACAAACGCGAACAATGAAGAAAAGCTCAAAGCCGCAAGACAGAAAGAGCTGGAGTTCCTGAAAAAAGAACAGGCGTTGAAGGACAAAGAAGCGGAGCTGGAAATTCAATTGCAGAAACGTTTGAGTGATGAACGCAACAGTATTACTGAAACAATAAAAAAACAGGAACAAGAAAAAAACAGCTTGAAGATCAAAGAGCTTGAGAAGCAGCTTGAAGATTCAAAAAAGCTTGCTGAAGAGATGCAACGCCGCGCGGAGCAGGGCAGTATGCAACTTCAGGGCGAGGTAATGGAACTGGCTTTGGAAGAAATGCTGAGAGCTAATTTTCCTTTTGATACGATCGAAGAAGTAGCGAAGGGAGTGAAAGGCGCGGACTGTATCCAGTTTGTAAAGAACAACGTTGCTCAGCTCTGCGGAAAGATCATTTACGAGAGCAAACGTACCAAAGCCTTTACAAATGAATGGATCGAAAAACTGAAAAAAGACATGCGCGCACAGCAAGCGGATATAGCCGTAATTGTAACGGAAGTGTTGCCTAAGGAAATGGACACTTTTGGGATGAAAGATGGGGTATGGATCTGCAGGTTTTCAGATGTAAAACCCCTGGCTTTTTTGCTGAGGGACAGTCTTATTAAAATATATGGCGCCGTAATAAGTCAGGAAAATAGAGGCGACAAGATGCAACTCTTGTACAATTACCTGACAGGCAATGAGTTCAGGCAGAACATAGAAGCCGTTGTGGAAGGTTTTTTATCTCTCAAAGATGGCATCACGAGAGAGCGCATCCAGATGGAAAAAATCTGGAAAGAACGCGAAAAACAGCTGGAAAAAGTACTGCTCAATACCACCCAGTTTTATGGCTCCATTAAGGGTATAGCCGGAAATGCCGTGGGGGATATCAAACTCCTGGGAGGGGATTGATTTTTGCTTTTTTTTGGATACTCAGGTCCGCAATAATTCAGAACAATTTTCGTAAATTTATTATTTTACTGGATCATCGTGTTGAAACGTACTTACCAATATCTCGTCTTCTTACTTCTTACCACTTCATTTCTCAAAGCTCAATTCAACTATGGGCATCAGATGGATTTTGGAAAGAACAGGGTTC
>JAEUTM010000605.1 GCA_016788025.1 Bacteroidia bacterium | reverse complement strand
AGGTCATAAAATTCATTAAAAGCATCCATGTATTCTAGCTCATTTTTAAAAGCTAAAAATGGTTTTGCAGATTTTTTAATAAACTTCTCAACTTCCGGATTTAATTTTTCCGAACCCTGAATAATACCATCGGCGAACTCGATCGATTGTTTAATCATGTTTAAATGACTAGTCTCTTCGGAAAGATGCTTGAGATCCTTTTTAGAAAAACCATCGAAACCTAACTTATCAACAAACTTTTTATTGAGATTTTTAGGGAATTCATCTTCATAAAGCGATACAACTATTTTAGTATCTGCAAATAGAGGATCGTCGCCATAGTATTTTTTAATGTACAAAGGCATTAACGAGGTAAACCAGCCATGACAATGGATAATATCGGGCTGCCATCCTAATTTTTTAACAGTTTCGGCCACTCCCCTAACAAAGAACATTGCCCGTTCATCGTTATCGTCAAAGTATTTTCCACTGGTCTTATCAGTCAGAACTGCTTTGCGACCAAAATACTCCTCATTATCAATGAAATACACCTGCATACGTGCTGTAGGGATACTTGCCACTTTAATAATTAATGGATGATCTACGTCGTTTATCACTAAGTTCATTCCAGAAAGACGAATCACTTCATGTAACTGGTGCCTGCGCTCATTGATACTTCCATATTTCGGCATAAATGTACGGATCTCCTTACCGCGCTCCTGGATGCCCTGAGGAAGCCTTCTGGCAATTTTGCCAACATATGTTTCGTCTAAATACGGGGTGATGTCTTGAGAAACAAAAAGGACTCTTGCTTTCTTCATACGTGATTAACTCCTTTTTTTGCTAGATTATTATACAAAATTACGAAAAAATAATCCATTTTTCAAAGGAAATTGTAGCTTTACGGCCTATTTAATGTTAATCTTCAGCAAAATAGCGGATTTACAAGGCTATTTATCACCCCTCAAATCCAATAATCAAACCATCGGCTTTGTTCCCACCATGGGTGCATTGCATAAAGGGCATTTATCACTGATTAACGCATCCAAAGAGGTTTGTAGCCTAACTGTCTGCAGCATTTTTGTAAATCCAACCCAGTTTAACGATCCAAAAGACCTTGAAAGATATCCCAGAACTCCCGAAAAAGACATAAACATGCTCGAAAGTGTTGGTTGCGACGTATTATTTATGCCTGGTGTAGAAGAAATGTACCCAGGAGGTTCAAAAAAAGAGCTTTTTGACTTTGGTTACCTGGACAAAATCCTGGAAGGGGCCTTCAGACCCGGGCATTTTAGTGGGGTTGCCCAGGTTGTAAAACGTTTATTTGAAATCGTTAAACCCGATAAAGCTTTTTTTGGAAGCAAGGACTACCAGCAGGTGATGATTGTAAAAGCTTTGGTTAAACAAATGAATGCGCCCATCGAGATTGTTCCATGCCCAATTTTAAGAGAACCTGATGGCCTGGCAATGAGCTCGCGAAATATCCTTTTGAGCCCTTCGGAAAGGGCCATTGCCTCCAACGTACCGAAGATCATGGAATCAGCCGTTAAACTAATTACAAACACAGGCATCGATGCTGCTAAATTTTTTGTACAGAATGAAGTTGCCAATATTCCTGACTGTAGGTACGATTATTTTGAAGTTTGTGACGCTGATACACTCGAGCCTTGCAAAAACCTGGAAGGGCGTAAAACATATGTTGCACTTATTGCCTTGTTTGTAGGCCGAATCAGGCTTATAGATAACCTTGTGTTTTCCTTATAAAGTAATTTCCACCGTCTTTTAAGATGCGCAAAAAAGAGTACTTTTGCGTCGATAATTCATTAACAGTAAATTCTAAAACAGCCCTATGAGCGCCATCAAACCGGAAGATTTTTTTAAGAATGTTATTTCTCACAGCAAGGAATATGGATTTATTTTTCAAAGCAGTGAAATATATGACGGCTTAAGTGCGGTTTATGATTACGGGCAGCTAGGCGCCGAATTGAAGAAAAACATCAGGGAATACTGGTGGAAAGCCATGGTTCAGATGCATGAAAACATTGTTGGCATTGACGCTGCTATTTTTATGCATCCTACTACCTGGAAGGCCAGTGGCCACGTGGATGCGTTTAACGATCCTCTGATTGACAACAAAGACAGCAAAAAACGTTACAGAGCCGACGTATTGATTGAAGAGCATGTGGCGAAGATTGAAGATAAAATAAACAAGGAAGTAGAAAAGGCCGCTAAACGCTTTGAGAACTTTGATGAAACGATGTTCCGCTCGACCAATGCGCGGGTTAAAGAATACCAGGAAAAAATTGACAGCATTAATAGAAGATTTAAGAATGCGTTAAATGAAAATAACCTGGAAGAAGTAAAACAAATCATTATTGACCTTGAGATTGTTTGCCCTATCAGTGGTACCCGCAATTGGACAGATGTGAGGCAATTTAACCTGATGTTCAGCACTTCCATGGGTTCTGTTTCCGAAGAAGCCAGCACCATTTATCTGCGGCCAGAAACAGCACAGGGGATTTTTGTAAATTATCTCAATGTTCAGAAAACAGGACGCATGAAGATTCCATTCGGAATCGCTCAAACAGGTAAAGCGTTTAGGAACGAGATTGTTGCACGCCAGTTTATTTTCCGTATGCGTGAATTTGAGCAAATGGAAATGCAGTTTTTTGTGAAGCCGGGAACTGAAATGGAGTGGTATGAATATTGGAAAAAAGCGCGTCTGAACTGGCATTTATCTCTTGGACTTGGAACAGAAAAATACCGTTACCACGATCACATTAAATTAGCGCATTACGCGAATGCCGCTTGCGATATTGAACACGCATTTCCTTTTGGATTTAAAGAGTTGGAAGGTATACATTCGCGCACAGACTTTGATCTTAAACAACACGAACAATTCTCCGGAAAAAAACTACAGTATTTCGATCCTGAATTAAACCAGAGTTATGTACCTTATGTGGTAGAGACATCGGTTGGTCTTGACCGCTTGTTCCTGTCTATTCTATCCTCGGCTTTGAAAGAAGAGAAATTA
>JAEUTM010000581.1 GCA_016788025.1 Bacteroidia bacterium | reverse complement strand
AGTCTCTTACAATTAAACGGAACCTCTGCTTCAACACCAACCCAATATTTGTCGGGAACGGGCACATACAGCCTGAATGACCTCACCATAAACAACACCCATACCTTAAGTCAAAGTATTGTTTTGAACGCACCGCTTTATCTCACGAATGATCTAACGCTTACTTCGGGTATTGTATCTACCACCAGCACCAATATCCTGGCCCTTGAAACAAATGCCACATCAACCAGTGGTTCTGCCAGCAGTTACATTTCAGGACCTATGTCAAAAGCAGGCACTGCGGCTTTTACATTCCCGGTAGGCAAGGGTGGACGCTGGAGACGCATCGGGATTTCAGCCCCAAGCAGCTCAAGCACTTTTAGGGCGGAGTATTTTAATACGGCGTATACGAATACTTCCAGCGTAAACGCTCCGATAACAGATGTAAGTAAATTAGAATACTGGCAATTGGATCGTACGGTTGGTACAGGCAATGCCAGCGTGAGTTTATATTGGGAATCTGCCAATGCCAGTGGCATAGATAATTGTGCGGATCTCACCATTGTTCGTTTTAATGGCACAGGTTGGGATGAAAGAGCTGCCACAACAACTACATCGTCGAGTTGTTCCGGAACGGGAACCGGGATAGTAACCACCACCGCAGTGGTAACTGCTTTTAGCCCTTTTACTTTTGGATCAAAATCAACAGGTGTAAATCCACTACCGATTGAGTTGATTGATTTTGATGCGGAGTGTGTTGGTACAAATGTTAAGTTAACCTGGGCCAGTGCTTCAGAAGTAAATAACGACTATTATTACATTCAGAGAAGTGCTGATGCAAAAGACTGGGTGGATTTAGAAAAAGTTGTAGCAGCGACTAACGGTTCCCACTTCAATACATACGAAGTTTCGGACGAGTTGAATTCTAACGAACAGCATTATTATAGATTGGTGCAGGTTGACAAGGATAAAACCAAAACTATTTTTGAAACTGTTTCGCTCGAATGCGGCAAAGAAACTGATAAACTGGGAGTTTATCCGAACCCTGCTTCTGGCACAGTTCATGTTAAACTTAATTTTGGAACCAGTTATGGAGCAGGAACTATACGTATAACAGATAACCTCGGAAAAACCTGTTATGAAAAACAGATTGTTTTTGCCAAAGGTGTTCAGGTTTTTACTTTGCCACTTAACATCGTCCCGGGTTTATACCTGCTGGTCGTTGAGTCGGGTGTTTTAAGATTACCGGTTCAAAAGATCATTGTTAAGTAATCTTTGAATTTTTGTACGGGGTTTTCAGCTCTAAGACGTTGATAACTAGTGTTTCCCAATTAGACGGGAGATCTTTTATACTTACCTTTGCAAAGTTCTCATGAAAAGGAAGTTACTTTTTATCCTTGTCTCTGCACTTGTTCTCTATCTGGATTGTTTCTCCCAGTCTGCAATCTGTTCTTATGGATACAGGAAGCGTATCACATTCGATCCGACAAAAGTTTCTGGATCATCCGATCTTACTGATTTTCCGGTGCTGATTAATATTACGAGCGACAACGATCTCCGCACAACTGCAAATTCGGGTCATGTCAGAAGTTCCAGCGGCTACGACATTGTGTTTACTTCGGATGATGGAGTGACATTGCTTAATCATGAGCTTACGGCATATACTGCAACTTCAGGCGCGTTGCAATGCTGGGTTAAAATACCAAATCTTTCCACCTCCATCAATACGCATATTTACATGTATTATGGTAACTCGTCAGCCACAGTCAATCCTTCTTCGTCAGCAACCTGGAGTAATGGCTACGTTGGCGTATGGCATTTAGATAACAGTTTTAACAACTAAACATACCCCAGTGGTTTAAATTGCACCAAC
>JAEUTM010000569.1 GCA_016788025.1 Bacteroidia bacterium | reverse complement strand
AGGAAAAGGAAAAAAAGAAAGGGCGCGCTTACCAGCAAGGTGTTGGGACTCGCAAAAAAAGCAAGAACCGCCAGCAATGTATTAATAAAAACAAACGAAAGCTTCCGTGGCTCCAGCATACTGGTTACAAAAAACCCAATGAAGAAGAGGCCTGTTACAAATCCCCTGGGTAGTGAACTTAACATATCATTTCCTAATGGAAAACAAAGACTGAGCCCAAGAATGATGGCAGCGTTCCAAACACGTTTTTTTGCATATAAGTACAATCCAATAAAAAAAAGAGGAAACAATGCTATCAGGTGCGTTACAACGGGTAATGCATAGTAAACCGGAACGTTCAACCACAGAAGCGGAACGGCGAACAAAGCTTCCATGTTGGTATTATAAGCCTGACCGTAATAACGTGGCTCGTAAAACCTTCCTTCAGAAAAATCAACTGCGGCCAACCACATGTTGGGTTGATCAGAGTCCGTATAGATCATATTAAAGTAACGGAATACCTGAATATGAACACACAAAATCAGAACACAGTACGTCCAAAAAAAGATTTTTGGCGACCGTAATCTGTCAGCTTGCTGAGTAATTTGGGTTATGAGTGCCTTCACTTAAAACGGTTAAGCAGCTGAAGATACTAAAAGTTTCCGTGCAAAAGGTTAAAGTCTGATTCCTACCAACACCACATCATCCACCTGTTCAAGCCCGCCCTTCCAGTTATCAAAGGCCCGAGCCAGGTTTGTTTTTTGCTCTTCAAGGGGAAGGTTTGAGTTCCTGAGAAGTATGGCCTGAAGCGCTTTGTATTTGAATTTTTTTCCGTCGGGGCCACCAAATTGATCGGCGTACCCATCACTATAAAGATAAAGCGTGCTACCTTTTTTCAGGGGGATGTTATGAAGCGTAAATGAATTTAGATTTTCTCCCTGTCCCACGGGCATTTTATCAGCCGGCAGTTCTGTAAGCACATTGTCATTTACAAGCAAGGGTTTGTTATGTGCTGCGGCATAGGTTAGACTGTTTTTCTTCTTGTCAAAACACAAAAGAATACAATCCATGCCGTCCTTTGTACCACCCTGCGAAATATTACCAATTAATTTTTTGCGAACGTGATTCAGCACTTCGTTAGGGGTGGCGATGTTTTTTTCGTTTATGGCTTCGTTGAGGAAAGAAATATTCAGGAGGCTCATAAAAGCTCCTGGAACGCCGTGTCCGGTGCTATCACAAACTGCAAGATAAAAACAATCGTCTCTTTCGGTTGCCCAATAAAAATCTCCGCTAACGATGTCCTTGGGTTTAAAAAGTATAAAGTTCTCAGATAAATTTCTATTTATCAGTTCATGATTGGCCAGTAAAGCCTGTTGGATTCTTTTTGCATAATGGATCGAATCCAGTATTTCTTTTTGTTTTTCTTCAACCAGCATTTTCTGCGCTTCCAATTCCACTCCTCTCACATGAAGCGCGCGGTTTTTAACTTCAATTTCTTTTTTCTGGCTATTTAAAAGTTCGTTGTCTTTTTTCTTCACTCTATAAGCCCGGATACTAAAAATGAGGAGTACTAACACCAACAAACTAATAACAATTGAACCCAGTAGGAAAAAGGACTGTTGTTTATTCTTCGCTTCAACACTCTCTTTTTCAGAAATTGATAATTGAAGTTCTTTTTCTTTCTTGTCCAGCTCATTTAGCGAATTAAGAGTAGCCATTTTTGTACGATAATCTTCATTGCTTAGCGAGTCCAGAAGACGGTCTCCTTGCTTATAATAAGTCAAAGCGGAACGGTAGTCTCCCATGCCCTGATATATTTCAGATTTCGCTGCATAAGCTGCGATCAGGTGGCGTTTATCATCCACATCGCGCATAATAAAAATACCACGATCGCAGTATTGCATTGCTTTTGCGTAATCTTTTAAACTCGAGAGGACGTTAGATTTAATAAGAAGACTAACGCCATAGGTTGGCCGATCACCAATACTATCGCCAAGTTCCAAAGCTCTATCTATTTCTTGTGAGGCTTCAGAAAATCTTTTAAGGTCAATGAGATAGTTCGCTTTCGACTGATGATATAGTACATAGTAATTATTGTCTTTCAGCTCATCAGCAATCACTTTCATCTCCTTAAGGATAGCCTCTGTGCTTTTATAATCCTTAACATGACGAGCTGTAAGACTCAGATTATTAAGTACAACACTTAACTGCCTTGTGCTGCCGAGTTTTTTGAAAATGTTGTAAGCCTGACGTTCATATTGCATGGCCTCTTCATAACGCCCGTCCTGATCGTATACCGTCGCGATATTCAGATATAATTGGGCTTCCTGTATTTCATCCTTAAATGCCTTATTTAAATTCAGTCCCTTGTTAAATGCGTCCACAGCCAGTTCATAAAGTCCTGAAGCCTTATAGGCTGCACCCATGTTATTAAGCAATACGAGTTGATTTTCCGACTGCTTGAGTTCCGTGGCATTTTCATAAGCTTTTTTGTAAAAAGCTAGTGCCTTGGCGTTATCCGACTTTTCAAGGTATACAGAACCAAGGTTGGCATAAGCCCCGGTGAGCTTGTCAAAACGTTCCTGCTGCCTGCGCAGTACAATAATCTCTTCGTAAAGTTTTATTGCTTTGTTGTAATCACCGGCATAACGATAAAGTATCCCTTGTATGTTTTTTGAGTCTGCTAATCCGTTTCCGTAATTCAGCGTTTCCGAGAGTTTGACAGCTTCCTGAACGTATTTATGCGCTGAATCTGTGTCATAGTCGAGATATTGCCAGGCTAGTTCGTTTAGATCTATAACGCGAACAGTATCGCTTAGTGTAGTGTTTTTTAATCGGAGTTTAAGGCTGTCTATCTCCCGCGTTTGAGAAAATGTTATGCTTGTAATAAAAATCCAGAGAAATATAAGAGGCTTCTGCATCAGATAAAATTAGGTATTATTAGTATTTATCAAATGTGATTGGTCTAAATTGCTGCCTTGTTCAATAAACAAATTATCAACGCTTCTATCTCACCAGGTGGATAATATGAAGTTTGTCAAGTAATAGAATTATTGGATAGGCCGGATCAAATTCCCACCATTTAGCTGCAAAATTTGGTCGGGAGCCTGCCTGATGATGATTGTTTTGAAACAGTTCCCCCAAGAGCAAAAAGTCGATAAATAGCGTGTTTTTGGAGTGATCGCCGTTCTGAAAATTCTGGTATCCGTATTTATGTCCGGCCCAGTTTACGATTGCGCCCTGTATGGGACCGATTAAAAAATGAATCGGTAATAACAGATACATCCACCAGTAATTCGCAAAGACTATGTAGAATGCAATGTATAAAGCGGCGAATGCAAGGCGTGTAAACCAGCTATCCGCTATCCTGTCGATCAAAGGATACTCGGGAAAATTCCTGTCGAATTTCGGATCAACCGTTATTCTTTTGTTCAACACATCGTTATAAACCCTTTTAGTGTGAAGCATCATCGAAAAAACTTCGCGGAAAAAGTGTGGCGTGTGAGGATCTTTTTCCGTATCGCTATAGGCATGATGCATTCTGTGCAAAATTGCGTATGCCCTTGCGTTAAGATAGGACGATCCCTGTGTAACCCAGGCGAAAATATAAAAGAACCGCTCCCAGCCTTTATTCATAGTAAACATTTTGTGAGCCGCATAACGGTGCAGGAAAAAAGTTTGTCCGAATAAGGATAGATACCAGTGAAGAATTAAAAAAAGAAAAATAATCATATTAAGAACGTGTGCGACCCCGCTAAGATACGGCAAAATGAGTTTTTGAGATTTACCCAAATAAAATATTAACGTTATTATGCATAGTTCTGAAATTCTATTCGGGTAAAAAGTGCTACATATTTGTCATCCGTTTTAAAACAAAAAACCCTTCCTGTTTCTTCAGGAAGGGTTTTGTCAGTTCTTGATATTATTAGCCCTTAAGCGCCTCTGCTCCACCAACGATCTCCAGGATCTCTTTGGTAATCGCAGCCTGACGGGCTTTGTTATACATAATTTTAAGATCACGCTGCATTGCTTTGGCATTATCAGTGGCCTTGTGCATAGCCGTCATACGTGCGCCATGTTCACTTGCTACCGAATCCAGTAAAGCTTTGAAGAACTGAGTTTTGATTGAGCGAGGAATTAACTCGTTAACAATAAACTCCTGGCTCGGTTCATAAATATAATCTACGTTAGGACCCTTTTGATCGGCGCTTGGAGGTAATACCGGCAACAATTGCTCTTCCGTTGTAACCTGTACCGCGGCATTTTTAAATTGATTATAAACCACTACCACTTTATCAAACTCTTTTGTAAGGAAAGCATTGATAACCTTATCCATTACCTGTGCTGCGTTTTCGTACGTTGTTTTGTCCAATAGCTCGCTTGCGTGGTGTGGAATATCCTGACCGCTGATAAGATATTTAGTACGTTTAAAAGCGTCGTGAACTTTTTTACCAACCGGAATAACCGTTACGTTAGCCCCGGCATATTCTGAACTGATAAGCAGGTTAACCTTTTTAATAACGTTGGAGTTAAATGCGCCCGCCAATCCGCGATTTGAAGAGACAGCAAGGATTAATACATTTTTTACCTGATTGTTTCTTGCGTATACATTCTCAGATGAATCAACGCTTGCACTCACATTCTGAAGAATTTCCTTCAGTTTGTTTGCATAAGGACGCATTTGCGTAATGGCGTCCTGAGCACGCTTCAATTTTGCAGCACTCACCATTTTCATGGCGCTGGTAATCTGCATCGTTGAACCAACCGAGGTGATCTTATTTCTTACTTCCTTTAAACTTGGCATTTCCTAATTATTGATTTGTTGAATTGTTGAATTATGGATTCTGAAAATCTCCAACTCAAAAATTCAAAAATTATTAATTGTATTTCGCTAACAGGTCTTTTGCTACGCTTTCCAAAGTGTTTGTAATAGCGTCGGTATATTGTCCTGCTTTTAACTCGTCAAGTGTTTGTTTGTGCTTACGCTCCATAACATCAAGGAATTCTTTTTCGAATTCGTTTACTTTATTTACAGGCACATTTCTTAACAGATTTTTAGTTCCAAGGTAAATAATTGCAATCTGTTGCTCCACGCGGAAAGGAGAAAACTGACCTTGTTTAAGGATCTCCGTATTACGAGCACCTTTGTCAAGCACCGATTTTGTAGCTGCGTCAAGATCAGAACCGAATTTAGAGAAAGCCTCTAACTCGCGGAATTGCGCCTGGTCAAGCTTTAAGGTACCAGCTACTTTTTTCATTGATTTGATCTGAGCGTTACCACCTACACGAGATACAGAGATACCTACGTTAATAGCGGGACGGATACCAGAGTTAAACAAGTTAGACTCAAGGAAGATCTGACCATCGGTAATTGAAATTACATTGGTTGGAATGTATGCAGATACGTCACCAGCCTGCGTTTCAATGATCGGAAGAGCTGTTAATGAACCGCCGCCTTTTACCAGTCCTTTTATAGACTCCGGAAGGTCGTTCATACTCTTGGCGATATCGTCAGAAGCATTGATCTTAGCCGCACGTTCTAACAAACGAGAGTGAAGATAGAACACATCACCAGGGTAAGCTTCGCGTCCTGGAGGACGACGTAACAAGAGTGATACCTCACGATAAGCTACCGCTTGTTTAGATAGATCATCAAATACGATTAATGCCGGACGACCGGTATCACGGAAAAATTCTCCGATTGCAGCACCTGCGAAAGGAGCGTAGAACTGCATTGGAGCCGGATCTGAAGCGTTAGCAGCAACTATAGTTGTATATGCCATCGCACCGTTTTCTTCTAACACACGCACAACGTTCGCAACGGTAGAAGCTTTTTGTCCTACAGCTACATAAATACAATATACTGGTTGACCAGCTGCATAAAATTCTTTTTGGTTGATGATGGTATCGATACAAACTGCAGTTTTACCAATCTGACGATCACCGATCACAAGCTCACGCTGACCGCGGCCAATAGGAATCATTGCGTCGATCGCTTTGATGCCTGTTTGAAGAGGTTCGTTTACTGGTTGACGGTAGATAACACCAGGAGCTTTACGCTCGATTGGCATTTCGTAAGTTTTACCTGCTATCGGTCCTTTACCATCGATAGGTTGACCCAAAGTATTTACAACGCGACCCAACATACCTTCACCTACCATGATAGATGCGATACGTTTAGTACGCTTACATGAACTTCCTTCTTTAATTCCTTCTCCGGAACCTAATAATACGGCACCAACATTATCTTCTTCAAGGTTCAATGCAATTGCCTGAACACCTGTTTCGAATTCAATCAACTCACCTGACTGAACTTTTGATAAACCGTAGATACGAGCAATACCATCACCCACTTCTAATACGGTTCCTACTTCTTCTAATTCAGCTTCGCTTTTAAAGCCGCTTAATTGTTGTCTTAAAATTGCAGTTACTTCTGCCGGTTTAATCTCAGCCATGTTATATGGTTTGTATTATTAATTTAATCCTTTACTTATTAATTCCTTTTTCAGCGTGTTCAGTTGTGTGGCAACCGAACGGTCAATTTGCCTGTCACCTATTTTCAAAATAAACCCACCAATAGTGCCAGGATTGATTTTCTCTACAAGCTCAACTTCGCCTTTCATTTGTCCTTTTACAAGGTCA
>JAEUTM010000485.1 GCA_016788025.1 Bacteroidia bacterium | reverse complement strand
GTTGCGCCTCCCGTGGTTATGGTGAGTGCGTCTTACCCTGGCGCTAGTGCCAAATCTTTAGCCGAGTCTGTTATTATTCCGTTGGAACAATCTATAAATGGTGCCTGGGGCATGCGTTATATGACTTCCGATGCAACCAGTGCGGGCGAAGCAAATATCCAGGTGGTATTTAATCCTGGAACCGACATCAACCAGGCTTTGGTCCAGGTTTCAAATCGTGTTCAGCAGGTTACAAACCGTTTGCCAATACTCGTACAACGCGAGGGTGTTGTAATTACCCCTGTGATCCCTTCCATGCTTATGTATGTGAACTTGTATAGCAAGGACAAAAATGCCGATATGAAATTTCTGTTCAATTATGCTGGCGTTAACATGGTGCCTGAAATGCAGCGTATTAACGGCGTGGGGCAAGTAAGGATTTTAGGTAGTCGCCAATATGCCATGCGTGTGTGGCTGAACCCTGATCGTATGCGCGCATATAATATTTCTCCCGAAGAAGTGATGGAGGCATTAAGTGCTCAAAGTATCATTGGTAAACCTGGCCGTATTGGCCGCGGTGACAGCAAACAAGCTGAATCGCTGGAGTATGTATTGACCTACGCCGATCGTTACAGTGATCCTAAGCAGTATGAGAACGTTATTATCAGAGCCAATAAAAACGGAGAATTGCTCCGACTTAAAGATGTGGCTAAAGTGGTTCTCGGGAGCGAATACTATGATATTTATTCCAGTATGAACGGTCACCCATCTGCAGCTATGGTTGTAAAACAGACTTATGGAAGTAATGCCAGTGAGGTCATTGAAAAAGTGAAAGAGAAGCTCGAAGAACTAAAAAAAGATTTTCCTCCCGGGATGGAGTATGAGATCGCCTACGACGTATCGAACTTCCTGGACGCTTCCATTGAAAACGTGATCGATACCTTAAGAGATGCTTTTATTCTTGTGGCTCTTGTGGTGTTTGTGTTTCTGGGTGACTGGCGTTCGACCTTGATTCCGACCCTTGCTGTTCCAATCTCTCTCATTGGTGCTTTTTTGTTCATGCAGATCTTTGGTCTAACGATCAATATGATAACCCTTTTTGCTCTTGTGTTAGCCATCGGGATAGTCGTCGATGACGCCATTGTCGTCGTGGAGGCCGTGCATGCCAAAATGGAACAGGAGCATTTGTCTCCCTATGCTGCTGTACGAAAAGTTATAGGTGAGATTAGCGGTGCTGTAATTGCTATTACCCTGCTAATGGTTTCGGTGTTTGTTCCGGTGTCTTTTATGACAGGTCCGGTAGGTACTTTTTACAGGCAGTTCTCTATTACCATGGCTTCATCCATTGTATTGTCAGGGGTTGTTGCGTTAACTGTAACTCCGGTGCTCTGTGCAATGATTCTGAAAAACAATCATGGTAAACCACGGAAAAAAACATGGATGAACCGTTTTATCGATTCGTTTAACCGCGGATTCGAAAAGCTGACCGGAAAATATGTGTGGTTATTAAGAATGATTGCGCATCGCAGGCTAATCACCGTTATTATGTTTGCGGTATTCTCATTTGGTATTTTTATTGTAAGCAATCATCTGCCTTCAGGCTTTATTCCAAGTGAAGACCAGGGTATGCTTTACGCCATCATACAAACGCCTCCAGGCTCAACGCTGGAAAGAACAAATGATCTTTCCAATCATCTTGTAAAATTGATCAACGAAGTTGAAGGGATTCAATCGGTGTCTTCCATTGCAGGTTATGAGGTATTGACAGAAGGTCGTGGTTCCAACGCGGGTACCTGTTTGATTAACCTTAAACCCTGGTCGCAACGAAAACACACTGTAAGTGAGATTATCCTCGAACTGGAAGAAAAAGCAAAAGAAATTCCGGGTGCAACCATCGAGTTCTTTGATCCTCCTGCGGTTCCTGGATTCGGTGCAGCCGGTGGTTTTGCCTTGCAGTTGCTGGATAAAACAAACAGTGGCGACTATAACCAGCTTGAAAAGGTGAAGAATGAATTTATGCATGAGTTGGAAGAACGTAAAGAGCTGACGGGTTTATTTACTTTTTTTAGCGCGAACTATCCGCAGTACGAGATCGAGATCGATAACCAGCTGGCCATGCAAAAGGGAGTTACCATCGAAAACGCAATGAACACACTTTCTATTTTTGTGGGAAGCACCTACGAATTGGGTTTCATTAAATACCAGCGTTTTTTCAAAGTATTCGTTCAGGCTTCACCCGAATTCAGGCGACTTCCAACGGATGTGATGAACCTTTATGTAAAAAACGATCATGGAGAGATGGTGCCTTTTTCTTCCTTTATGAAGATCGTTAAAAAGCAGGGTGCAAACGAAATTAACCGTTACAATATGTACAACACGGCTGCTATCAGGGGAGCACCAGCTCCTGGCTATAGTAGTGGGGAAGCAATAAAGGCCGTGCAGGAAGTTGCTAAAAATCTCCCCAATGGTTTTGACATCGATTGGGCAGCTCTTTCTTATGATGAAACAAGAAGGGGTAACGAGGCAATCTACATTTTTATCATTGTATTGATCTTCGTTTATTTTGTGCTTGCTGCACAGTATGAGAGTTTTATCATTCCTCTCACCGTAATCTTTTCCTTGCCCGCGGGTGTTTTTGGTTCCTTTTTACTCATCAAGGGCATGGGTCTCGCAAACGATATTTATGCGCAGGTGGGATTGGTAATGTTGGTGGGTCTCCTTGGTAAGAATGCGGTGTTGATTGTGGAGTTTGCAGTTCAGAAACAGAGAGAAGGTGCTACCGTACTGGAAGCTGCCATAGAGGGAGCAAAAGTGCGTTTTCGTCCCATTCTCATGACCTCCTTTGCGTTTATCGCTGGATTAATTCCTTTGGTTATTGCCCACGGTGCAGGCGCCATTGGCAACAGAACAATTGGTACTTCTGCTCTTGGAGGCATGCTCTTCGGCACCGTGTTCGGCGTAATTATCGTCCCTGGTTTATATTATATTTTCGGAAGTCTTGCCAAAGGAAGGAAACTGATTAAAGACGAAGACGACAGTTCGTTAACCGAAGATCTTGTTCATTCAATGGATAACTTTCCTCATAACCCCGAAACAGACAACCATGAGTAAAACTAAAATCATTCTGCATGCGGCAATTGGCGGCATGTGTTTAATATATGCTGCTTGTGCCGTTCCTTCGCATTTGAAGAAAGCAGAAAATAAAACGGTTCCCGGGGCTTTTAGTGCCTCCAGGGACAGCAGCAATACAGCAAAGATAAAATGGAAAACCTTTTTTAAGGATCAGTATCTTACCGCACTTATCGATACAGCTCTGAAGCATAACCAGGAGTTGAACGTGACATTAATGGAAATTGAAGTGGCTAAAAACGAGGTGCGGGCCAGAAGAGGTTCCTATTTACCATATGTTGGGATACAGGCCGGCGCCGGGGTAGATAAAGCTGCAAGGTATACAAACATTGGAGCAATGGAAGCCAACACAGACATTACTCCAGGTCAGGCTATGCCAGAACCCGTGCCAAACCTCTTTCTGGGAGCTTATGCAAACTGGGAACTTGATATCTGGAGCAAACTCCGCAATTCCAAACGCGCGGCAGCTGCCAAATATTTATCCACTGTAGAAGGGAAAAATTTTATGGTAACGAACCTTGTTTCCGAGATCGCGAGTTCTTACTACGAACTTCTTGCTCTTGATAATCAGCTTGAGATCGTAAAACAGAATATAGAGATCCAGACTAATGCCTTTGAAATTGTAAAGATGGAAAAAGAAGCTACCCGTGTAACCGAGTTGGCTGTGAGGAGATTTGAAGCACAAGTACTTAATACACGAAGCCTCCAATACGGCATTCAGCAGAAGATTGTTGAGACGGAAAACAAAATTAATTTTCTACTCGGTAGGTTTCCTCAACCAATTCCCAGAAACGCGCAATCTTTTTCAACCTTACTGCCAGATACCGTTTACGCTGGACTTCCATCTCAGTTATTGCTGAACAGGCCGGATATCAGACAGGCAGAGCTCGATTTGGTTGCGGCCAAACTGGATGTGAAGTCTGCCAGGGCGAATTTTTATCCCTCTCTTAACTTAAGTGCCGGCTTAGGATACCAGGCTTTTAACGCAGCCTATTTTATCAAAACTCCCGCTTCTTTACTTTATACTGTGGCGGGTGACCTGGTAGCGCCTCTTATTAACAGAAGTGCAATTAAGGCTACTTATTACACCGCAAATGCAAAACAAGTGCAGGCAGCCTATAATTATGAGCGTACAATACTTAGTGCTTATGTGGAGGTGGTAAACCAGCTGTCTAAAATCAGCAATGTGAGAAACAGCTTCATGCTTAAAGAAAAACAAGTGGAGGCTTTAAATCAATCGGTGATCATTTCGAATAACCTGTTTAAATCAGCGCGTGCTGACTACATGGAAGTACTGTTAACTCAGAGAGACGCATTGGAGTCGAGGATTGAACTTATAGAAACCAGGATGCAGCAGATGAATGCCATGGTTAAAATGTATCAGGCCTTGGGTGGAGGATGGAATTAGTTTAGAACCAAGAGCCGAGAGTCAAGAAGCAAGGGTCAAGAAGCAAGAATCAACACTAGACTAATCTTCTTGCATCTTGTCTCTTGATTCTTATTTTTCAAGCATTGCTTTGAATGCAGTGATGAAGCGAT
>JAEUTM010000437.1 GCA_016788025.1 Bacteroidia bacterium | reverse complement strand
TGATTACGCAGAAATCGGTGAAATAGCAAAATTAACAGAAAGCCAGGTGAAGGTTTATATATTCAGAGCAAGAACATTTTTAAAGAACTATATAGGAAAGGTTGAGTCGGTATTGTAATGTCAAAAATTACGTTACATAATTACGAGGCATATTTGCTGGATTATCTGGAGGGTAACCTGGACTCTTCATCCATTGAAGAATTAAAACAATTTGCCCTTGCTCATCCTGAGCTTGAGATTGACTTTGAGGATACAAACTTACCTTACATTACAAATCTTGATATTGAAGCCGACTTTAAAGAAAGTTTGAGGAGAGTGGAGGAGCCACTTGAAGACGAAGAAGCCTTGAGTTACCTGGAGGGGCTATTGGACCCTGAGCAAAAGCAAAATTTCGAACTGAGACTCCCGAAAGACCCGGGTTTAGAAAAAACGCTTGAGGATTACAAAAAAACACTTTTGTCAGTTGATTCATCGGAACGGTTCTCTGAAAAAGAAAACCTTTTTAAAACAGAGGACGATCTTGTATTAGCAGACAAGACAATTGCATATTTGGAAAATCAGCTTTCAAAAGAAGAAAAAACAGACTTTGAAAAACGGTTGCAGGAAAACGAAACGTTGAGGAGAGAATATCTGTTAGTCTCTAAAACAGTTCTGAGGCCGGAAACTGATGTTGTGTATCCTGGTAAGGCTGAATTGAAGGAAGAAACACGCATGGTTGTGCTTTATCAGCAAAAAACTGTATTTCGTGTAGCTGCCGCGATTATCCTGTTGGCTTTTCTTAGCGTGATGTTTAATTACATCCAGAACGATAAGGCGGAGACTAAGTTCATTTCACAGGACACTAAAACAACTAAAACAGAACAAATTGTTCCGGAGAAAACTGTGTTAGTTGAAACAGAAAACAAGGCCATTGATCCTGAAAAAGTAAGTAAACCTGAGTATTCATCTCATTTAGCCCAAGAAAACGGATCTTCTGAAAATGATAGTGTGAAACCACTTTTAGTAATGGAAAAAAGAATTGCCGAACCTTCAGATGCAGGAAAGGATTTAAACACAAAAAAAGAAGAGTCGCCAGAGAATCTGCTAAAACAGGAGGGGAATTCTGAATCTTTGCAACTTGCTGATAGATTTAAACAAGAGGCTAACGAAGCCGCTTTACCAGCCGATTCAAATATCTCAAATACTTATAAAATCACAGAGTTGGTTACTATTGAAGAAAGTGCGGAAGATGAGCTTTATGAAAAATCAGGCTTGAAGGAACAGAAAGGATTATGGAAACGCGCGGTTCAGTTGGCACAAAGGGCTAACAAGCTTGGTGTAAAATCGGTGGATGGCGTTGAGGATTCGCGTAATCAGCAATACAGAATTTCATTCAACTCATTTAGCGTAGAAAAAAAATAATGTCGTTGTAACTTTTGAAACAGAAAAGCCGTCTTATGACTGAACCAACAACGTTGATGGAATAAAATGAAAAAGCTTCAAATTAATAAAATACTAAACATGAAAAAGAATATTGTTATATCGTTCCTCGTACTTATTACAACGCTTATCAGTTGTAATGCACAGCAGGTACAAAACCGGGAAGTAAAGTCATTTCACAAAATCCAGGCTTCTGGTTCCGTGAATATCCATTTTACGCAGTCAGATACAGCCTCTTTAACTGTAAAGGCAGATAAGGATGAAATTGAAAATGTGGAAACCAAATTTGAAAATGGCGTATTGGTCATAAGCAATAAAGGCCGTTTTACAGATCCGGTGAACATTTACGTGAAGAATTCTTTGTTATCAGGCATTGAAACAAGTGGTGCTGTGGATCTGAAAATCTCACGAATATTAAAAACAGACTCTCTTGAAATTAACGCATCGGGATCCAGTGATATTCACGCCAAAGTGGAAACGCGAAAAATAAAATGTTTGCAAAGTGGTGCCAGTGATGTATCCCTTGATGGTACTACAGATCACTTGGAATCAAATGTGTCGAGCGCCGCTACATTGAAGAGTTATAACATGGTTTCGAAAAATGCCGATATTATTACAACCGGTGCTGCTACTGCAAAAATATACGTCACTGAAAAGCTTGTAGCTAATGCCAGCGGTGCAAGTGATATCAAGATCAAAGGAGATCCAAAAGAGGTAAATGCTGAAAGCTCCACAGCTTCAAGTATTACCAAAATTAAGGAAGTATCCTCTGCCCAGGGTAAGTCGAATAAGGATACCACTGTCTATAATTGGAAGCATAAAAAAGTTCTGGTTGTGAAGAAGGATAATGATGGCGACTTTAACTTGAATAACGATGATAACGAGGGGAAACACTGGCGCGGATTTGCACTTGGTATTAATGGATATTTGAGTCCTGATGGCATAAGCCTTCCAAAATCAAGCGAATACATGAAACTGGATTATGCGCACAGTTTTAACTTACAGTTTAATTTTATGGAGAGGCAGTTTAACCTTCATAAGAACTATATAAAATTAATAACTGGTATGGGCTTCGATTATCACTCGTACGACCTGGTACATAATACTACGCTTAATCCAGATAGCTCTTTTACTTATGGTATGATTGATTCGACAAATACTGTAGGATATAAGAAGAATAGGTTTAGGATGACTTACTTGCAAGTGCCTCTCTTGTTTGAATTTAACACTCGCAACGATCACTACAACTCATATCACCTGGCTATTGGTGTAGTAGGCCAGTATATTCTCACTTCCCGCACCAGGCAAATTATCAGCAGCGATGGAGCAGAGTATACCAAGGTTAGAAGAGACAGTTATAATCTTTCCCCTTTTGGCTTAAAAGCGCATTTGAGTTTTGGATACAGAGATTTTCAGATCTGGGGCGAATATAGTCTTACGCCGCTTTTCCAGGCGGGACATGGCCCTGAGCTTAACCCAATGGCAATCGGTGTGAGATGGTCGTTTAGTTAATCAAAATTGATATAAGGCAAAGAAAAAACAGGCTCATTTGAGTCTGTTTTTTGTTTTTAGACGTTTTTGTAAAACCTATCCCTTTTTGTTTTACATTTATCTTAATGAATGTATTTTTAGTACATATCATCCTACCTGAAACATTCTCCAAAAAGTTTTACGAACTTATTTCCAAACAACGACAAAAAGTAAACCGTCTGCTTGAAGAACGGGTCATATTGAGTTATTCACTGGATATGGAACGTAAACAAATATGGACTGTTATTGAAACGAGCGACGAAAAAGAGCTTATGAATATCCTCAGCACGTTTCCAATCATTAAGCATGTAAGGTTAGAGATACACGAGTTGGCCTTTCATCAGGCAGCACCGTCTATATTTTCCGATCTTATTTTAAACTAATTATCTTAAAATAGACAATAAAAAAAGACATTTCACTTTCGAAATGTCTTCTGTTTTTTTGTCTTAAGAGTTAATTATCGTCTTCTTTATCGTAACCAAAATCAGAATCTCCGCTATCTTCTTCTTCAAAGTTTTCTTCCGATTCTTCTCCTTCTTCGCCCTCTTCACCTTCAAGACTATTTATGTCGTCCTCTTCCACACCCTCTTCTGCGGTGTCTTCAGGTTTATACGCTTCCTCATCGTCATCAAGATCTTCCAACATCGCTGCCATAGCCATATCAGGACTGAGTTCTTCTTTTGCGAGATTAACCTGTTTATATTGTTTCGGCGCGTTACCGATACTTTTTACGATGGTTGGATAATTTAGTTTTGCATTCTCTTCTACAATCTTAATCATCTCAATTAAGAAAGTCCATTGCACATTAGGATCGAATACATAAACGAAACGCTGGTGCGGTTGCTCAATGTATTTTGCAATTTTCACTTCCGACATCAGTTTTTTTGGGTCAACTTTCTGACGGATCTCTTCTTCATCAAGAGGCAGATCTTCTTTGCGAAGGGTAATTTCCTGGCCTTTTCTCCAATAGTCATCACTTACGAAGAAAGAAGCTGAATGTTTGGCATCAAACTTAAAAGCTTCCTGGATAATCGTATGTAATTGTTCAAAGTTTTGAGAAGCCTTGATGTCAACGTCCCTGAACACATCTTCATTATCCTCTAGGTATACTTTAAATCTATAAACAGCCATTTTAGATCAGTTTCTTGTTTTATAAATCTCAGACTTCATCAGCCCTATTTTATTGAAAAAGTGAGTGAATGAAACACCCAATACGCCAAGCCCGTATTTCATGCTGCGTCTGAAATTGATAGAGCTTGCCTCCGGGAAATATTTTGTTGGGCAGGTAACTTCGGCAATATCAAATCCAGCATAGAAAATTTGAGAAATCATTTGATTATCGAATACAAAATCGTCGGAGTTTGCATGATAATTTATTTTCTCAACCACTTCACGCGAGAAAGCTCTGTAACCCGTGTGATATTCGGATAACTTTTGATTGATGAGAAGATTTTGGGAGAAGGTGAGCATGCGGTTAAAAATGTATTTGTACATCGGCATGCCTCCTTTAAGGGCGCCCTTTCCAAGAATTCGTGAGCCAAATGCCACAGGGTAAAGATCGTTCGCTATGAGATAACTGAGACTCTGAATAAGTTTGGGTGTGTATTGATAATCGGGGTGAAGCATGATAATGATGTCTGCGCCAAGTTTTAAGGCTGTATCATAACATGTTTTCTGATTTCCACCGTAACCTTTATTTTTTTCATGCCTGATAACATGTTTGATGCCAATGCTTCTGGCCACGTCAGAAGTGTTGTCTTTACTGAAATCATCAACCAAAACTACATCATCCACAATATCGAAAGGTATTTCGTCGTACGTTTTTTTAAGCGTGAGAGCTGCGTTGTATGCGGGAAGAACAGCTATTATCTTTTTTCCGTTAATCATAGTCAACAAAAATAACAAAGTTTAGTTAATAAAGGAACTAAAAGTGCCCAAATAAATGTATTTTTATACACCAAATTGTGCGCCTCAAGAAGTTATATACACTTACGCTAAGATCTTATTTACCGCCGTTTATAGCCACTTTGTTCATTAGTGTTTTTTTGTTGTTTCTTGTACAGATTGTAATCACTTACCTGGATGATTTTCTTGGAAAAGGTCTTCGCACAATTGATTTATTTAAGCTCTTTGCTTACGCCTGGATTGCCATTATTCCCCAATGTATTCCCCTGGCCGTTTTACTAGCTTCTATCATGAGTTTCGGTAATATGGCCGAGAGTTATGAATTGGCAGCAATGAAATCATCAGGCATTTCACTTTTTAAAATTATGAGAGCAGTGTTTGTTTTTGTTATAATACTGGCAGGACTTACATTTCTCTTTAATAACTTTATACTCCCGGTAGTGCAACTGAAGTCCAGCGCCCTGTTATACGATATCCGGCAAAAAAAACCAACGGTGAGTATCAAAGAGGGAATTTTTTACAACGGCATTGAGAATTACAGTATCCGTGTAGGAAAGAAATCGGTAAACAAAGATACTCTGAAGGACATCTACATTTATGATCACAGCGCGCATGTGGGTAACAACATTCAGATGTATTCACAGACAGGAAAAATCACCACAACCTCTGACACGTCGGCCCTTGTTCTTATTTTGCGCGACGGAAACCGCTATGAGGAAGTTGTGGATAATGCAACAGGGGATAAGACACTTTCACAGTTAAACTATAAACAACTTCAGGTAAATATTCCGTTAAGTGATTTTAAATTAAAACGCACAAATGAGGAATTATTTAAGGGGCACGGGGAAATGCTGAATGTGTGGCAGATTGACTCTGTAATTGATTCTACAAAACGCGTTATTGCTAGGCGTATCATAAATTTTCAAAACCAGGCTGCCGGTAATTTTTACAATCGTACAGCCGGAATGCAACATCAGGTTAAAAAATACGAACTAAAGAATATTAATACATTTTACGATAGCCTGGATAACAGCCGATATGCACTGGCCGTTCAGAATGCGATGAATATTACCCGTTCTGCATCGAGTAACCTGGATAGCTTCATCAGCAATCTCGAAAATGAAGAGCGTCACCAAAACGAATACTATATCGAATGGCATAAAAAAATAGTGGTCTGTTTTGCCTGCATCGTTTTATTTTTTGTTGGCGCTCCTTTGGGAGCTATTATCCGAAAAGGGGGACTTGGCCTGCCCGTAATTGTTTCAGTTTTGTTTTTCCTGCTGTTTTATGTTCTAACAGAATTGTTTAGTGCATTGGCACTTGATTTTGTAATGCCTCCCTGGCAGGCCATGTGGTTGCCGCCTGTTATCTTCCTCCCTTTTAGCATTTTCCTTACCGTAAAAGCAGCAAAAGATTCTTCGATTTTCGATGTAACGGTGTATTATACCTGGATTGGTAAATTAATTAAAAAGAAAGATGCCGTTTAAGGTACTTCAAATATGCAACAAGGCTCCGTATCCCGCGAATGACGGGAGTAGTATTGCCATATACAACATGTCTATGGGATTTATGGCAAATGGCGTCGACCTTCATTTGCTAACCATCAATACAAAGAAACACTTTAAGCCCGACGATCAGGTTCCGCAGGATTTTAAGAAAAAAAGCAATTACATTTCGATTTTCAAAAACACAAATACCAATGTACTGGGTGCTTTTTTTAATTTGTTTACAGGACAATCCTATTTTGTATCGCGCTTCAAATTTCAAGCCTTTGAGCAAAAACTAGAAGATCTGCTTAGAAATAATGAGTTTGATCTTGTCCAGCTTGAGGGTCTGTTCATGGGTGTGTATATCGATACGATCAGACGGCATACAAAGGCAAAAATTGTTTTAAGAGCACATAATATTGAGCACTATATCTGGAAACGTCACATCGCGAATGAAAGAAATCCGGTAAAAAGGTACTATCTGAAACTCCAGAACAAACGCTTAAAACGATTTGAAATTTCTGTTCTGAATAAAGTAGATGCGATTGTTCCGATTACACGAACGGATGAGGAGGCCTTTATAAAATTAGGATTCAAAAAGCCTCTTTTCACCTGTATCACGGGGGTGGACGTGATGGAATATCAAACGAAACTCAAATTAAACGAGAAGGCAAAAACCGTTTTTTATTTTGGATCCATGGACTGGCTGCCCAACCAGGAGGCCGCCATGTGGTTCCTGACGAATTGTTGGGATAGAATTCATAAAAAAGTGCCGGAGGCCAAGTTGATTATCGCTGGAAGAGGCATGCCACTGGAGTTTTTTCACATCACCAGACCAAATGTGATGATCATTGAGAATGTAGAGAATGGTAAAACCTTCTTTCAACAGCACCAGGTGATGATTGTTCCCCTTTGGTCGGGGAGTGGTTTAAGGATTAAGATTATTGAGGGAATGGCCTATGGAAAATGTATTGTAAGCACTGAGATTGGCGCCGAAGGTATTAATTACACGGATGGCAAAAACATTCTTATTGCGAACACGGCAGAAGAGTTTTCGCAAAATGTTGTTGAATTGCTCATAAATGATCAGAAAAGAAAACAAATTGAGGATGAGGCAGCCGCTTTTGCGCGGGTAGAATTCGATAATCACCGCGTCGTTTCCAAACTGGTTGAGTTTTATAAGGTATTGCTGAATGCATAATATTTCCTTAATAGTATTTTGGTGTTCAGTTGTGTTGATCTTACACACGTACCTGATTTATCCTTTGACAATGATTTTATTATTCTCCAAAAGGAACAAAAAGCAGGATGAATTTCTTCCCACTGAAGAGATGCCCAGCCTGGCAGTTCTTATTGCGGCATATAATGAAGAAAAAGTGATTGAAAAAAAAATCCGCTCAGTATTCAATACACAATACCCGCTGTCTAAAATAAAAGTTTATCTTGGCTCGGATGCTTCTACCGATTCAACGGAAGATATCGTACAAAAACTTCAGGTCGAATTTTCGAATCTCGATCTGGTAAAGTTTACGGGAAGATCTGGCAAGATTAACATCATTAATCACCTCCAGTCACTTGGCGACGAAGAAATACTGATAATGACAGATGCGAACGTCATTTTCAAACCTGAGACTTTATTTCAACTCGTTAAAAAATTTAAGGACAAGGATGTTGGGATTGTGGCAGCCAATATTATCAAAGAATCTTCCACTAACGAGGGAATTGAATTTCAGGAGAAAGTGTATCTGTCGGTGGAAAATAAAATAAAAGCCAGTGAAAGTAACGCATTTAATCAGATTATGGGCGCAGAAGGCGGCTGTTATGCAATACGCAATGATCTGTTCAGCAAAGTGCCTTTAAAGTTTATTGTAGATGATTTTTTTATCACTATGCAGGTTATTACCCGGGGTAAAAAAACAATGTTCAATCCCCTGGCTGTTTGTATGGAGGATGTTGCCAGCGATGTAGCCGGAGAGTACAAAAGAAAAGTGCGTATTTCTTCGGGCAATTTTCAGAACATGTTCTTTTTTAAAGAACTGCTTTTTTCGTTTTGGAAACCTGTAGGATTTATGTTCTGGTCGCACAAGGTACTCAGATGGTTAACACCTTTTTTCCTTCTTTTTAGTTTGTTGTCTACGTTATCGCTTGCTACTCAAAGTAAGGTGTTTTTTATTCTATTGCTGATACAGCTTTTGGGATTGTTGTTTCCCCTGTTTAACTATTTAATTGGGTTTAAATCTCCTCTTCTTAAATTCATTAGTCATTTTTACCTGATGAATTTTGCATTACTGGAAGGCTTTTTCAGATTTACAAAAGGTGTAAAATCAAGTATCTGGCAACCCGTGAAAAGAAATGTCTAGAAGTTTTATTGGCATATTTATTCTATTGTGTTTGTGCTTCGCTTTCAGCGCACAGACGGGTAACGGTCGTCAGATTGAGATAAAAAATGCCGACAAATTATCGTTCGATAACGAAAAGCACGACGCGAAAATTCTCAGCGGTAATGTTATTTGCGAGCACGAAGGAGCCTTGTTATACTGTGATACCGCTTATATCAATACGGAGACCAATCAGATGCTTGCGAGGGGACACATTCTCATTACCAAAGGAGACAGCATAAGGGTAACCGGGGAAAAACTAAATTATGACGGCAAAACCAAGCTGGCAAGATTGGAGAATAATGTAAAATGTGTGGAGAAGGATATGACCCTTACCACAAATATCCTGACCTTTGATGTAAGTAAGTCCGTTGCCGATTATTACAATGGCGGAACAATTGTTGATAAAGAAAACACGCTGGTAAGTAAAAACGGCCACTATTACTCGGCCACAAAGGAAGCCGCCTTTCACAATGATGTGGTGCTTACAAATCCTGATTATAAAATGAACTCTGATACACTTCGTTATAACTTTAATAATAAGACAAGTTATTTCCTTGGTCCAAGTATCATTTTAAGTAAATCAGATTATATCTACTGTGAAAACGGCTGGTATGATACAAACAAGGAAAGGGCTGCTTTTAGCAGAAATGCGCTTCTTGTAACGGCGCAACAAAAACTCAGGGGAGATAGCCTGGTGTACGACAGGTTAAAAAAAGTAGGCATCGCTTTTAGAAATGTAACACTTGTAGATACGTCCAACAAATCTCTTCTATATGGCGATTATATAGAATATCATGAAGTAAAGTCGGAAGCTATTGCAACAAAAAAAGCAATCTACGCCCGTTTATTGGAGAAGGACACACTTTTTATTGCAGCCGATACTCTGTATCATGTGGATATTGATTCGGTGAATAATTTTTTGAACGCGTACCATCATGTAAGAATTTACAAACCCGATCTGCAGGCAGTTTGCGATTCAGCCAGTATGAACAGTAAGGATTCTTTGCTGCAGTTGTTTGAGACCCCGCTGCTCTGGAGTCATTGGTCTCAGGCAAGCTCAAAAATAATCAAAGTAGATATCGGGAAGAGCAGCATAAAGGGATTCAGGCTTGAAGGAAAAGCATTTTTGATTCAACAAGTTGACAGTACAAAGACTGATAAATTCAATCAACTTTCGGGAAAAGCGATCGAAGGAATTTTAGAAAATGATACGATTCGAAAAGTGATCGTGAACGGTAATGCTGAAATTCTTTATTATCCTAAAAACAAAAATAAGCCCATAGGTCTTAATAAAACGAATTGTACCGAAATTGTTATGTGGTTGAAAAATGGTGACATTGAACGTGTAGCCTTAAAACCTCTCACTACAGGAAATATTGATCCAATGAATGCAGTAGATCTGGAAAATGCAAAAATTAAGGGTTTTAACTGGCAATACGATAAAAGACCACAATCGAGGTTTGATCTACACGTTCGTAAAACGGAGAAAACAAAAACTAGTCCTTGAAGAAAAGAGCTTTTAACTCGGTAGCATCTTCTGCTTTCATTCTCCCTGCAATTACAAGGGAAAGTTGCCTTCTTCTTAAAGCGCCGTCGTATCTTTTTTTCTCAAGTTCGGTTTCAGGTTCTAACGGAGGAACGGGTAGGGGAGCGCCATTCTGATCGATTGCCACAAAGGTTAGTATCGCCTCGTTACATTTTGTTTTAGCACCAGTGCTCGTATTTTCCACGTAAACATCCACAAACACCTCCATACTGCTTGTAAACGCGCGGCTCACATGTGCATTAAGCGTAACAACGCTATTTTGTTTTATAGGATTATCAAAAGAAACGTGATTAATAGCCGCAGTAACAACCACACGGCCACAGTGACGCTGGGCGGCAATAGCCGCAGTTATGTCAACCCACTGCATGAGTTTTCCGCCAAACAAATTTCCAATATGATTTGTATGATTGGGTAGCACAACCTCCGTGTTTATGGTTGTAGACTGAGAAGGGGTTTTGGCTTTCATAATTAATTGAGGATGCAAATGTAACTATTATAGATTACTTTTGTCGCATGGAACTATCGTACATTAAAGCTATACACATTGTTTTTGTAGTAAGCTGGTTTGCGGCTCTTTTTTACATTGTGCGCCTGTTTATTTACACCACCGAAGCGCAGGATAAGGATTCTGTGGCAAGACCTATTCTTACTTACCAACTCACACTGATGCAAAAAAAGCTTTGGTACATCATTGGCTGGCCTGCTATGATCGGCACGTACATCTTTGGGTTCTGGATGATTATTTTAAACCCAATATATCTTGAATTTCCATGGATGTGGTTAAAATTAATCGTGGTGGCTTTTCTAACGATGTATCACTTAAGATGCCAGCAAATTCTAACCAGGCAAAAAAAAGGAATATTCAAAACCTCGTCTTTTAAGCTTCGTTTGTTTAACGAACTTGCTACGGTGTTTTTAGTTGCCATAGTTTTCCTTG
>JAEUTM010000043.1 GCA_016788025.1 Bacteroidia bacterium | reverse complement strand
AAAAAATTATTGCAGAAAGAAATAAAGGCAAACTTATTCTTATCACTTCTCACTTACTCAGTGAGCTCGATGATCTCATCAGCCAGATTATTTTTATGCAGGAGGGACAGGTTAAATTTCACAAAACCATAGAGGATCTCCGCCTTGCCACGCAGGAGGAGAAGATCTCGAAAGCCATTGCTAACGTCTTAAAAAATCAGAACCATGAACAGGATCGTTAAATTTATCGTTCTGGATATCCTCAAGAACAAGATCATCCTGGTTTATTCTTTACTGCTGGCTATTCTTTCATGGAGTGTTTTTAGCCTGGAAGATAACAGTACTAAGGGGCTTCTGACCTTGCTGAATGTTATTTTACTGACCGTTCCCCTGGTTTCGGTTATTTTCTCTACCATTTATGTTTACAACTCCTCAGAGTTTATTGAACTTTTGTTGAGTCAGCCCATTCAACGCAAAAAAATCTGGAGAAGTATCTTTTTCGGACTTTCCTTTTCACTAGTCCTTTCTTTCTTGATTGGCGCGGGAATTCCTATTCTGTTATTTGCACCCAACAGTGTGGGGCTGATGATGACGGTTGTGGGTTGCCTGGTAACAGTAATCTTTACATCCATCGCTTTGCTTAGTTCTATCGTAACACGCGACAAAGCAAAAGGTATTGGCATTTCAATTATCCTCTGGTTATTTTTCTCATTGCTTTTTGATGGATTGGTCTTGTTCCTGTTATTCCAGCTTTCAGACTATCCTATTGAGAAGGCCATGATTCCGGTAACCGCATTAAACCCAATCGATCTTGCAAGAATTCTTATCCTTTTACACATGGATGTTTCTGCAATGATGGGGTACACTGGTGCAATTTTCAAAGATTTTTTTGGAACCAGTTCCGGAATTACCATTGCGTTTGGAGTGTTGTTACTCTGGATCGTTATTCCATTCCGACTATCGCTGATGAAATTCAGGCGCAAGGATCTTTAGGCTAATCCGGCTGTCCCCATTTCTTTAGTTCTAATTCGTTCCACATTGCCGGGAAAAATTTTCGTTGCTGAAATTGCGGATGGAGATATTTTTTCCATTCCGATCCCCCGGTCGCAGACTGGTTTTCTCCCTTCTTGTCGAGGTAATGTTTTGCGGTATTGAGGTGCACCATGGGCCATTCAACATTATACAAATGGTCGAACTCTTTCAGCAAGTCAGTCATTTCTTTTGTAGGATTAGCGAACTTTGCTACCTGATCTTCCAGGGTTCGGCCTTTTACTTTTCTGGCTAATGCTATAAAACGATCGAGGTATTTATTTTCAAATTGTTTTAGTGTAAGTGTTTTTTGCCCGGTTTTTCGGTTTAAGCCTGCGTCTTTCCAATAAATGTGTTCGAAGTACTCCTCCACACCTGGATCAGAGGGTAGTCGCTTTTTACCTTCTTCGTTAATTAAATTCTCCAGCCGGGTGCAATATATTTCTACCAGGCGGAACTGTGCACTCTGAAACCCACTGGCAGGAGCCAGAGTCGCACGGAATGTGTTATAATCATCGTAGTCCATTCCTCCGCTCATTACGTCAAATGAAGTGATCATCATTTTTGTATAACGGTTAAGACGACTGAGTTTGGTAATTATGAATTCCTGCGAAGGAGACTCATGGTAAACGATCTGTTTTATTTCATGGATCATGAGTTTTAAAAGCAGCTCGGTAATTTGATGGTACATGATAAACACTTCCTCATCTTTAAAATCCGTTCGTGGCTTTTGAAGCGACAGGAGTGTATCTACTTCTACGTAATCCCAATAGTTAATAGGTTTGGCCTGCAGTAGACCTTTCAGGTATGTTTCCGGATTTTCGCCCAGGTTCGCGTATTTGACTTCGATGGCTTTAATAATGTTGTTTTGTTGTTCCATTTTATTTGAATAATCGGATACTGTAGATAAATAGACAGCTTACTTTTACAACTTCGGCTATAATAAAATAAATGTGCAGATAGGAAGGGGGAACATTTTGGCCATTGATTCGCAGTTCGGCCCTTGCGTCGAGTGCAGGGAGCAACCAGAATGTCTGCACAAAATGTAACAGAAGAGGAAGAATAAAAAACAAATGAGGGTGTGCAAAAATATTTTCCCGGCCAAGCAATAAATTCATACTAATAACAATCACAAATATCCATTCTATTTTATTAAGCGCATTAAAGACCAGGCGCCCGATACCAAGCCCGATAGGCATGTCAACTCCCGGCGCACGAAATTTTAACCAGGCTTCCATAAAACTGATAGCACATACAAAACCTATCCACAAATATACAGCTGCTACAACCAGCGGGTATTTCACCTCAAAATTCATGACATCAGTTTTTCCGGATGTGTTTTAAAATAGGCAATCTTATGCATGAACATTTCCGCCATTTTTCCACCGCGCCATTTCGCCTCATCGGCTTTTTCACCGGTAAATAAATCATCGAGTGTTTGGTTAAACAACATCAGCCAGCGGTCGAAATGTAATTGATCTACCGGCAACCTGGCGTGTTTAGGGAATGGACTTCCCTTGTAAGCGGGAGAGCCAAACAGAACAGTTTCCCAGAAGCCATACATTTTTAAAAGATGTTCGGGCCAGCGGTCCTTTATTACCTCATTAAACACAGGGGCCAGTAAATTGTCTTCTCTTACACGTGAATAGAAGGTGTCGACTAATACCCGGATATCACTTCCGGTTTCTATGTCCTTTTTCATGACCTTAAATATTTAATAGCAGAAAAGCGGTATTAAGAATAACGCTAATGTAAAAACCTGCCAGGCATACTTTGGGTTTGGCAAGAGCAATGAACAAAGCATTACTTCCCATGGTCACAGCTGCACACGTGGCGAGCATCCATACGCTTGCCTCAGATTGTGAAATAAACATGCAGGCCACCGAACCCAGGCAGCTTTGAAATGTAATCAAAATGGCCATCCAGCCAAAACGCGTTTTTTCGAAATTTTCAGCTTGCTTGTTAAACAAACGGATCGGATAAATGGCTTCGGCTGTTTTGTTGTTTTGTAGTCTTTTCATTGAGACGGTTTGGTTGAGTGTTTCCATGATACTTTCTTTTTTATGTTAGTTTATATTAATAAAGGATGATTTTATCCTTTATTATTTCAAATTTTTTTTAGCGTTTCAGTACCGTCAATCCCTTCTCAAGACCAGAGGCCAATTCGAATAAAGAGGTTTTTTCAAGCATCATACGCAGCTCGCTTCTGATTACCTTAAATTTTTCATGAACAGGGCAGGGTTCTTTCTCAGAACATTCGGGAAGACCAAGTCCACAACCCTTGTAAATGGAATCTCCATCTATGGCCTGTACAATGTGACTAAGTTTAATTTTAGAAAGACGACTGTTATCAATACCAAAGCCCCCACTAGGTCCTTTCATGGAATTAACAATGTTATGACGCACAAGATCCTGTAAGATCTTGGCTGTAAATGCTTCCGGCGATCCTATTTGTTTGGCAATATCTACAAGACTCACTCTTTTTTCTTCAAGAGCCTGTTTGGCAATATAAACTGCTGCCCTGATCGCATATTCGCATGTTTTTGAAAACATAGAACAAAGATAATACAAATAATAATAAAGGACAATAATATCCTTTATTTTTACGAGCACTACTGAAAGTCAACTCTTTACAAGCAAAAAAGCATAGCGCTTTTGCACTATGCTTTCTAAACCTAAATCAAATTCCAGTTGAAAAAAGTATTATCAATTACTATTCTGGAAGTAAGACTTCGTCTATTACATGGATCATTCCGTTGGAAGCCGGGATGGATGCAAGAATGTGGGCCTTACCATTGATTACTGGTTTACCGTCTTTCATTGTGATTTTAATATTTCCACCGTTTACCTGTCCGAGTGTTTGGCCGTCTTGCATAGACTCCGCTTTCATTACTCCAACAAAAACATGGTATTGCAAAATATTTGTCAGAGCCTCTCTTTTTTCAGGTTTCAGCAAATCTTCCACAGTGCCTGCAGGCAGTTTACCAAATGCATCATTTGTTGGAGCAAATACCGTAAAAGGTCCGGCATTGCTTAATGCGTCAACCAGTTCAGCTGTCTTAACAGCCGTTACGAGTG
>JAEUTM010000342.1 GCA_016788025.1 Bacteroidia bacterium | reverse complement strand
GCATCCCTGGAACTGTTCCTGGATTAAAATATCTTACAATTTTATTATCCTGAAATTTAATAATCCCATAAGTACGTGACGCCGCCCACATTATTCGTTTATCCAGGCGATCGTTAAATACCCAGGTTATGTCTTGTATCAGGTTACTATCGGCTCCTTTGCATTGAATGTACTTCCAGTCCTGGTTCTCCATGACATTGATACCCTCTTTCAGGTAATTACCATTACCTGTATTTTTTATATAAGACGGTGATACAGCGACTTTTCCATTGTGAATGTCAATATTCGCAGTGTACCTGGAGTGTGTTCCGTTTCTGTTTACAGGAAAGGTTTGATCGAAATAATTATACACTCTATACAGTCCAAAATAGCTGTCTGCTATCCAATGCGTGATATTACCGGAATAGTTTTTGCTAATGTGGGCGTCTTTCCTGGTGCCGTAAGAAACCTGGTTTTGAAAGGTATTGTGAAGTTGAAGCAACACACCGGTATTGAAATCCCAAACAATTAAAGAGGTGTTGTCAAATACAGAAAATAAATTCTGATAAACAGGTCCCGTCTTCATAATGTTTAATCCTCTGTTCGCAAAGGGCGGATATTTTTCCCAATGATTGGTCATGTATTGATACACAGTGTCATGGTCGCCTTGAGTGCGATCGGAATAATAGCCAAGTATATTTCCCTGAACATTAACCACGCCTGCATAGTATCCCTTTGGAAGTGCAACCGTATCAAGCTTCCAGTTTTTATAGTTGTTTAGTACCGTGGTGCGGTTTCCCTTAAACATTCCAATTGCGGTTGCTGCAAATACCAGGGAATCTTTTACGGCTACCTGTTGGACATCAAGCAATGAAGCTTGAGGCCCTATAATGTATGTGTCCTTAATTTCCAGCTTATCTGTATCAAATACAATTATTCCAAAGCCGCAGGCCAGGTATGCCAGCTCTTTATCGAAGGTAACTTCATTTATTACCTTGCTGCCATTAAAGGTCTTTAATTTTATTCCTGCGTAATTTGTAATATTGTCGTTTTCGTCGAGTACATCTATGTTGCTGTTGTCGTAGATAACAAGAATTTTGTTGTTGTGTGGGTTTGTCCTTACCAGCCGAACGCCAATATCACTTAGGCCGTTTATCTTGCAAATCGTCTGCGGACTAAATTCCTGTTCATCCACTTTTACAAGGCCATTGTAGTAAGAAGCGTAAACTTTTTCACCCCGTTTTGTCACCGAGTAACATGAGCTCATGCTTGTATGATCCTGCCATACACCCGGACCAACCTGAGAAAATACTGTAAGGGAAAAAAATACTGAGAAGATAAGAAAGGCCCTATTCATATTTAAAAACCACTGGACTTGAATGATAACGCTAAAATTACGACAATATTATCGTCCACCCACAAAATATGGTGCTATATTTGTGCAAAATTGGCTCCGTAGTTCAACTGGATAGAATGACAGATTCCGGTTCTGTTGGTTGTGGGTTCGAATCCCGCCGGGGTCACGGATAAATGCAATATAGCCAACACGCATGTGTTGGCTATTTAATTTGTGTTTAGACGAGGGGAACTCGTTTTCCGAGGAAAAACACAAATTAAATATAAACTCCGCAGGAGTTTGAATGTTGCATTTGCAATCCTGAACGGAAGGGATCAACGAAGTTAATCCGGCGGCGGGATTCTGCTTTCACACCAGCCCGCTCAGAGATGCTCTACACTTTCTCTGCGCCAAAAGGGTGATTTCTACATTTGCCGCATTCCAGCCTCTTGCATTTCGTCCTAAACTCTGGCAATATTTCATTTAAATGCTATTTTTGCAGGTCTATAATTTTAAACATGAAAAAAATAGTTGCTTTATTACTGGTTCTTGCAGTTAATGTTGTTTCTGTAAGAGCTGACGAAGGAATGTGGTTGGTGCACCTGATTGGTGAAAAAACCTATGCAGATATGGTGAAAAAAGGCTTAAAGCTTAGCAAAGAACAGCTTTACAGTATGAACAAAAGTAGCATCAAAGATGCGATTGTGATTTTTGGCGGCGGTTGTACCGCCGAGTTGGTGAGCAAAGAAGGTTTATTATTTACAAACCACCACTGTGGTTACGATGCTATTGCTTCGTCGAGTTCAGTAGAACATAATTATTTGAAAGATGGTTTTTGGGCAAAATCCAAAAAGGAAGAAATTCCTTGTCCCGGATTAAGCGTTCAATTCCTGGTGAAGATAGACGACGTTACCGAGTCGGTAATGGCCCGACTAAAAGATATTAAACCAGAAGAATACACTGCGAAACTTCCTGGAATTCTTATGGAAATGTCTAAAAAAGCCTCCGAAGGAACAACTTATGATGTTCGTATTAGCAGCTTTTTTAAGGGAAATCAGTTCCTTCAATTTACCTACGAATTGTATAAAGACATTCGCCTGGTTGGAACTCCACCAGAGAGCATTGGCAAATTTGGCGGCGATACCGACAACTGGGAATGGCCACGCCACACCGGCGACTTTTCGATATTCCGTGTTTACATGAGTGCAGACGGAAAGGCCTCGGAATACAAAGCTGACAATATACCGTATGCTCCTAAACATTTCCTGCCTGTATCCATTAAAGGTCTAAACGACGGGGACTACGCTATGATTTATGGCTACCCTGGCGGAACCAACCGTTACGAAACATCTTACGGTGTTAAACTGAAAGTGGACATTGAAAATCCAAATCTGGTTAACCTTCGCGATGCCCGCTTAAAAGCGATGCTTGCTGAAATGGTAAAAGATCCTGCGGTAAAAATTCAATTGGCCAGCTCATATGCGGGCATAGCTAACTACTGGAAATTTTTTGATGGAGAAAGCAAACAATTAATTAAGCATAACGTAATCAAACAAAAAGAAGATCAGGAAAAAGCTTTTGAAAACTGGGCTAAAGGAAAACCAGAATACGATAATTTATTCGCTAACATCAAAAAAACGTATGATACCTGGAGGCCTTATGCAAAAGGCAGAGTATATCTATTGGAAGGAATACTTGGTTCGCCTCTCATGAGTTTCGCGTCAAGTCTTAAGAATCTTGACGACGCGCTGTCAAACCCTAACAGTAAGCCTGAGGACATTACAAAAATGATAGCGGCAGTTCAAACGCAACAAACAAAATTTATAAAAGGAGAAAATGTTGCTTCTGATAAAAACATCCTGGCAACTGTTCTTAGCATGTATTACCACGACATTGACCCAGCTCAGCAACCAACTGCATTTTACAACGCTCTCAAAGCAACTGGCGATCTGAACAAGGAAGAAACGTATCAGAATTATTCAAAGTCCGTTTTCGATAACACGATGTTCCTGGCCAATGCTAAGTTTGAACGTTTTATTACGAAACCCGACACTGCTATGCTGCACAATGATCCGGCTTACAAAACGGCCATGGCTTTTGTCAATAATTTCAACCTCAACTACTCGAAGTATTTCAAAGAATTTACAGCAAACAATTTTGCTCTAAATAACAAATACCAGAAAGGTATTCTTGAGATGAAAAAAGGTCAGGAATTTTACCCTGACGCCAATTTCACAATGCGTGTTTCTTACGGAAATGTAAAATCGTATTCGCCTAGAGATGCTGTGAAATATAAGGAGATCTGCACTCTGAAAGGAATTATGGAAAAATACAAGCCGGGAGATTATGAATTTGATTTGCCGGCAAAACTTGTTGACCTTATCAATGACAAAGATTACGGTCAATACATTGATAAAAAAGCAAATGATGTGGTTGTCTGCTTTATTACTACAAACGACATCACTGGTGGAAACTCTGGTTCTCCTGTTATGAATGGGAAAGGTGAGCTTATTGGGCTTGCTTTCGATGGAAACTACGAGGCTCTTAGCCATAAAATTGCATTTGACGGCGAACTAAACCGCACCATTTGCCTTGATGTGCGTTACCTGCTTTTTGTTGTCGAAAAACTTGGTGGTGCAAAAAACATCATCGATGAATTGGTTTTGGTAAAACAGTAGAAATCAACTAATACTTAAGAAGGGCTGGCATCTATTGCCGGCCTTTTTTATGGATATAGTTTGCTATTTTTGTTTTATGATACGTTTTTTCCTCTTTCTTTTTTCGGTTGTTTTTATTCCGCTTGCTGAATCTCAGCACGAAACCGGACTGATATTTAAAAAGGAAGGTTCGCAAAAAGGCTATGTTTTATTTGCACCACTCCATTCAAAAACAACTTATCTTATCGACAAATGCGGGAAAGTGGTACACACCTGGAAAAGTAACTATCCTCCTGCCCAGTCTGTATATCTTCTGCCAAACGGCGACTTGCTCAGAACTGCAAATGATTCTAATAAAACGTTCAAAGGAAGCGGAGGAGGAATAGAGCTTTTTGACTGGAACAGTAATCTCAAATGGTCTTATAAAATTTCCAACGCGCTCGAAGTACAACATCATGACATTTGTCCACTTCCCAACGGTAATATTCTGGTTCTTGTGTGGGAAAAAAAATCGAGGGCACAGGCTATTGAAATGGGACGGGATCCGAACATTCTTGGTGACTTTGTCTGGAGCGAAAAAATAGTTGAATTAAAACCGAAGGGTAAAGCAGGCGCTGAACTGGTCTGGCAGTGGAACCTATGGGATCACATGATTCAGGAATTTGATTCCACTAAAAAAAACTACCAGGTTGTCTCACAACATCCTGAAAAAGTTGACATAAACTATTATCGTTTCGATGATCCGGATTGGTTTCATTTCAATTCGATTGTATATAATTCTGAGCTCGATCAAATTCTAGTAAGCAACAGAAACTATAGCGAGATATTCATTATCGATCACTCTACAACCACTCTTCAGGCAGCCGGACATAACGAAGGTCGATACGGACAGGGTGGTGATCTTTTGTTTCGTTACGGAAATCCGAGAACCTGGCATCACGGAGACGAAAAAGACCAGGTGCTTTTCGGGCAACATTATCCTCACTGGATCAGTAAAGGATTAAAAGATGAAGGAAAAATTTTGGTCTTTAATAACGGTTATGGCCGAAGAAGCAACAACTACTCAAGCCTTGATCTTATTCTTCCTGAAATAAGTAATCAAAAATACGATATCAACAAGAGCAGCTACCAACGCCTTTATTCGGAAAAAGAACAACAGGTGGCAGGTGGTACGTTCTTTTCTATGAACGTGTCCAGCGTGCAGCGGCTGAGTAGTGGAAACCTCCTTGTGTGTTCGGGATCAACAGGAAGGTTCTGCGAGCTTAACGAAAACAATGAGGTGGTATGGCTTTATATTAATCCGGTTTCAAAAAATGGCATTTCAAAAAGGAAACAAGAGCCTGAGTTAAACCAGGTATTCCGTTGCACATTTTTTCCTCCGGACTATCCCGCGTTTCGCAAAAGGAAATTAGTGGCATTAAAAGAAATTGAACTGGAGAGTAATTATAACTGTGATGCAGACAATTAATCACTGTCCTGTGATCTTACGGGCTTCGTTAAGATCTATCCTCTGTCCGTTTTTCTGCGCGATAACAAAACAATCCTTAAATCCTTTGTCCCTAAGTTGATTTTGATGAACTTGCGCGTCCTTCAGGTTGACAAATTTCCCTGAAGTGTATTTAAGGGTATTGTTCACTTTATAAAAATCCGCGTCGGTGATGGCAGAAAATTTTTCCTGTTTGAGATTAAGTGCTATGTCGCTTGTTGCGAACTGAACTTTAAAATAAATTTCTTCCTTTAGCGCTACTTCCTTTTTCCTTATTTCAACCAGTTCCTTCTTTTTTTCTTCAAGCGCCGGATTATTCTTTTGTGGAGCTTTGGATTGCTCTTTCTTTTCTGTTGAATCGTTTTGTTTCTTAAAGTTCTTTATCACTTCGGCCGACGTAATCTTTACTTCTGGTTTATTTTCGGGAGCAACAGTGTCCTTTTGTTTGATTTTTATGTCAGCATATTTATCATCGTCAACTTTCTGTTTTCCCGGATCGTCAGGACTTTCCGGCTTTTCTTCTTCCTCTACAATAGCACTATCTTCTTTTGCTAAGCCCGAAGGTGCCTCCGGCGTTTTTGGATCTTCCTCATCTTCTTCCTGTGCCTTTTTAGATCCGGGAACATTTCCGGCTTTTACGTTCTCGTTTTCCAGGGCCACCTGATTCTCAAACTCATCATTGTATTCTTTTTTAGTTCCTTCCACCTCATCCTTATACCTTCTGAAACCTCTGAACATTGCTTTGGCAAGATAGTCCTGTCCTTTTTCACTTCCCAAAAAAGTTTCCTCCAACGGGTTCGTTAAATAACCAATTTCAGTAAGGATGCTCGGCATGGAGGTTCTCCACAATACCCAAATACTCTGGCGATGCACTCCCTTGTCTATTCGGCCTGCTTTCTTTCCATATTCTTCCTGGAACTTCATAGCCAGGTTTGCACTCTGAATCACATAAGCCGACGTGTAATTGCTCATTATGATGTAACTTTCTTCACTTTCGGGATCGAAGCCTCCGTATTTCTTTTCGTAATCTTCCTCTAAGAAAATAACTGAGTTTTCGCGCGTTGCTACCTTCATCTTACCTTCTTCATTTTTCAAGCCCATAACGTATGTTTCTGTTCCAAATGGAACCGGGTTTGTTGTTTCCACCACAACAAGTTTGCCCTTTTTGTTTTTATATGTTTTAGGTCTTTTTTTACCGGTCTTAGGATCCTTCACCATTACTGGTTTTCCTGCCGCATTACAGTGAATGGATATAAAAAGATCGGCTTTTGCTTTGTTTGCAATCTGAGCGCGGTCCTCAAGTTGTACGAACACATCCGTTGTACGTGTATAAACTACCTTTACGTCTTTAAAATTTTCTTCGATGTATTTTCCTAGTTTGAGCGCTACAGCTAAAGCCACATCTTTC
>JAEUTM010000319.1 GCA_016788025.1 Bacteroidia bacterium | reverse complement strand
GTTTGTTTCTGCAACATTCTCTCAGGCTGGTCCATATTGTAAAACATCGGAAGGCATCAACATGAACACATTCGCTTCTAACCAGGGTGGTAAATGGGAAGGAGAAGGTATCACAAGTGGAACGAGCATGTTCTATCCTGGCAATACCAACTCTGAGAATGTAACCATTACGCACTACACCCAGTCAGAACCGAAAGGACAATGTAAGGATGTGGCGACCATGACTATAGCTGTAAGGCCGGTTAAACCAGCTGTGGCGCATGTAGAAACAAGTATCAGCGAATGCGTACCAGTTGAGGCAGTGTTTAATTCGCCAAATTCAAATTTACCGGGCGCAGTTGGAACCTGGAATTTTGGAGATGGCAGCGAACCTGTTAATGGTTTGTCTAACATTAGCCACGTTTATACAACTGCGGGTACGTACGTAGCAACTTTTAACTACGTTGATGATATTGGTTGCAGATCTTTACCGGTTGAGACACGTCCTGTAGTTGCACATGAACTACCAAAGCCAGACTTCTCAGTACCGGATGAAATATTTATCTCTGACCCACAGGTTCAGATTACCAATCTAACAGCACTCTTAACAAGTAATACTTACAAATGGAAATTGAGTGGCGTGAATGAAGTAGAACCAATTTCTGATGTGAATCCTGTAATGGAATTCCCTAAGATTGGTAAGTACAATATTACACTGCAAGCTACTTCAGCGTTTGGTTGTAAAAATGATCTTACTAAAACAGTTGAAGTGAAAAACAACTTTAATATTTTCATTCCGAATTCATTCTCTCCTAATTTTGATGGACTTAATGATGTTTTTGGGCCAGTATTTACTCCGTACGGCCTGGATGTTAAGAGCTTTGAAATGGAGATCTTTGATCGCTGGGGCCATTCTATATATAGAACAAAAGATGTAGGTAAAGGTTGGGATGGCTCAATACAAAATAAAGGAGAACCATTGAAAGAAGAAGTATACATCTATAGAATTAAGTACAAGGATATGGATGGTAACGCTTACAATAAGATGGGCCACGTTTCCCTTGTAAAGTAATTTGTAGTAAGGAGTTTAAGCCGTTCTGGATAACCGGGGCGGCTTTTTTCGTTACAGGAATTTCAAATAACTGAATAAAAAAATCCCGATTCAAGAAATTGAATCGGGAGTATAATTTGGCAGAAAATCGGAGTTATTGATTCACTAGTAATTTAAAACCTTTACCATGAATGTTTATGATCTCGACTTTGGAATCATCTTTAAGATATTTCCTAAGTTTTGCTATATATACATCCATGCTTCGGCCATTAAAATAGTTGTCGTCATGCCAGATAGATTTCAGAGCAAAGGTCCGATCCAAAACATCGTTCTTATGGATGCAAAGAAGGCGTAACAATTGACTTTCTTTAGTTGTTAGTTTTTGCTCGATGCCATTATGCTGAAGAATCTGCTTTTCAGAATTAAATTGGTAGCTACCGATTTTAAAATCAGAATCTTCACCTTCAGAAGAACGAACTTTATTTGTTCTTCGTAAAACAGCGTTTACCCTGGCCAACAATTCTTCCATACTAAAAGGCTTGGTAATGTAGTCATCTGCACCAGCATTAAATCCTTCTATTGTATCCTCCTTCATGCTCTTTGCAGTAAGGAAAATAATAGGTACGTTTTTGTCAACAACCCTTATTTCCTTTGCAAGTGTAATGCCATCTTTTACAGGCATCATAACATCAAGAAGCAGCAGGTCGAAAGAACCTTTAAAAAACAAATCACTGCCCTTTTTGCCGTCATCGGCTAATTTGGTTTCAAATCCCTTGGCGTCTAAGTATTCCTGAAGAAGAGGTCCTAAGCTGGGATCGTCTTCAACCAACAGAATTTTAGTTTTAACAGTATCCATGGTTTAAAATGTTAAATAGTAAATTAAAGATAGGCACTAAAGACCTAAATTTAACAAATTTAACATTTATTATCAAATTGGAAGATGAACATTGAAAGTACTGCCCTTGCCCAGGTCGCTATTAACAGAAATAGTACCTTTGTGCTTTAAAAATACGGCAAGAACGTAAGAAAGACCTAATCCAAAGCCTTTTACATTGTGAACGTTGCCTGTAGGTACCCTATAGAATTTATCGAAGATTTTGCGTTGATTTTCTTTAGAAATACCAATACCGTTGTCTCTTACCTGGATCATAATGCCTTCGGCAGTATTGTATGTAGAGATTGTTATCTCCGGGGTTTCTTTAGAGTACTTTATGGCATTGTCAATCAGATTAAAAATAATGTTGGTTAAATGAACCTTGTCTGCCTGCAGTTTGAATTTCTGTGCCTTTAGCGATGTGTTTACAACACCCTGACGTTGTGTAATGAGCAAATGTGTATTATTAATCGCACTGTTGATAATATCGTGAACGTCTACTTCGCTTAATTTGAGTTTAAATTCTCCTTTATCCAATATCGACGTCTGGAGGATGCTTTCAACCAGTACACTCAAGCGTTTGTTTTCATCACGAATCATCTTCAAATAACGCTGCCTTTTCTCAGGCGTTTGTGAAATGCTGTCGTCCCCCAACATTTCACTGGCTAAAGAGATAGTGCTGATTGGTGTCTTAAACTCATGCGTCATGTTATTAATGAAGTCGTTCTTTATTATCGAGAGTTTCTTTTGTTTTAGGTTATTAACCGTGATGAAATAGAAAGAAAAAATCAGGATGAAGATCACAACAATGGAAGTGATAAGGAAAGGCCACATTTGTTTGAACACATCCTGGTCTTGGGTAGGGAAATAAAGAATAAGATATTCAGGATCGATGAACGTGTTATTTGGAGCAAGATTAACCGTGTAATAGTCAACTCCAAGCGAATCCGACATATTTTCAGCCTGACTGAGATCGCTGTGATGCGGGCTGCCAGGATAAAGTGAGGTTAAATAATAAATATAGTGCGCGGTAATTTTTTGTTTAATAAGCTCACTTCTTAGAAGTGAGTCTAAGAGAACTGTATCAACTTTTTGTTTTCGCCCGGGATAATATTTTCTTGTAAAACTGAAATCGAAAAAACTATTTCCGCCGTTTTGGTTTATCAGATCGCCGCTTTGAGATTGCAGTTTGCTCTGTTCCTTTATGTAATCGAGAAAGTTTACAGATGATGCGTCGAATTTAATTGTGGAGTCGGCGGTAAGATCTTTCTGTGTGAAGCGACTTATCTGGTGTCCGCTGCTGTCTATATTTACCTCTTCTTTAACACTGAAGCCAAGGCCTTTGCCTTTATAATTAGGCCTGAACATGCCCTGGAAACGTTCTGTGATCTTGGTGTAGTTCGATCGCGTATCTAATCGCTCTAGTTTGACAGACGTTACATTCAAGGCCTCGTCTACTTTATTTCTGAATAGTTCCTCACGTACTTTAAAATCCTTTCTGATCCAATAAATCTGGAAACAGATCAGGACCAAAAGGGCTACTGAAAAGGAAACGGAAATGAAGGTAAGGAGCCTTTTATTCATCGGGCAAAGTTAGGGTTTATGGAACGGAGTTGGATTTAAAAAATGTAAAAATACCTTTAGCTTACACGAGACTTTCTAAAGGCGTGCAAACACCATTTTCACACACAAAGCACTTTAGTTTATCTTTAAACACATAAGGTTTGTAAATAGATTTATTAAGCAACATACGCAAACATTCCTGAACACCTTCGGGAATACTTGGATGCGGATGCATCATATCTGCAAGTTCACGTATCCCCTGGTTAGTGTATATAAGGTAAGCAACAGCCTGAATTGCACTGCTGGCGTGTTCTCCGATGACCCTCATTCCCAGGATCCTCATACCATTGTCGTTGGTAACGATAATCTTAAAAAATCCGGTTGTTTTACGCATTGCTATTGCCCTTGCGTTAATCGAGTAATCCAGTTTTACAACTTTGTGAGGAATGTTTTTAGCAACGCATTCCTGCTCACTCATTCCAACCGAAGCAACCTCGGGATTGAGGAACATTATTGTGCTAATGTTCTTATAGGAAAGTGGTTTTACGGTTGGGCCAAACATCCTTACCACAGCATGCCTCGCCTCCCTTTCACCCACATTTACAAGGGCAACATCGGTCGAAACATCGCCTGCTGTATAAATGTTACTGATATTCGTCTGCGTGTCGTCATTCCATATATTTCCCTTCGGATTTACAGTAATGCCCGCTTTTTCAAGTCCCAGGTTTTCAACATTCGGAACGCGACCAATTGAAATTAAGGCTTTATCGACAGTAAACACTTCGCATGAACCATTTTTGTATTCAAGCTCATATTCCACTTTGCCCTTCCTGATTTCCATTCTCTTCAGAGATGCCCCATGATGCACTTTGGCTCCCTGCGCTTCAAGATTTTTCTTCACGATATCGGCAACGTCTTCATCTTCAAACGGCAAAATCCTATCGGCTTTATCAATAAGAAATACTTTGGTTTTGCCAAATGAGGAAAAAATGGTTGCAAATTCACAACCAATTACCCCAGCGCCAAGCACAACCATGCTTTCAGGGAAGCGATCCCAGTTTTTTATGCCATCACTCGTTACAATTGTTTGTTCGTCCACTTCAATGTTGGCTGGAATCCGCGGCCTGCTGCCAGTAGCGATTAAGATGTTTTGCGCACTTACTACTTTGGTTTTACCATCTTCCTTAACTATCTGTACCGTATGTTTGTCAATGAGGGACGCAGTACCTTTTTCGTAAGAGAATAGTTTTTTAGGAAGCGTTTGAAGAAGCTGTAAATGCAAAGTCATCTGGGTTTTGCGCTCGTAAACGGCCTCGTTAATTATTTTTTTTATGCTGTCGATATTAACTTCCTAGGCCGGGATCATTTTGCGTATTGAAGCAGTTTTAAGAGCTTGTTCCCAGAGTGATTTGGAAGTTAACACGCCATCGTAAACGCCGGCACCCCCAATGCGTTTCCTTTCAATCAGCAAGACCTTTTTCCCAAAATCAATAGCGCGCATAGCGCCGGCATAACCGCTGGGCCCACCGCCAATTACTATCAGATCGTAATGCTCCATTAATTTTAATGTGGTGAATTTACTATATTATTTTTAAGACAAAGTTGTAACCTCGACGCAGCCCAGGGAAAAACGCCTTCAGAAATGACTTTAGAAAGTCGCTAAAAAAAGTGAAATTATTTTGCTATATAGTTGTTAATCAATTGTTTAAATAATTTTACAATTCCCGAAAATTTCATATTTTTGCAGCCCTATAAATTAAAATTATGAGCGACAGTATTATTTATTTAGTCCCGCTTCTTGGGATCGTTGGATTGATCGTAATGGCCGTAAAATCTGCCTGGGTTAGCAAGCAGGATGCGGGCGATGCAAATATGAAGGAGTTGGCAGGTTATATTGCTAACGGTGCAATGGCCTTTCTGAAAGCCGAGTGGAAGATTTTAAGTTATTTCGTAATAGTTGCTGCTGCACTGTTAGCATGGAGCGGAACAATACATGAGGTGAATGGTAAGGAGATTCATTCAAGCTGGATTATTTCCTTAGCGTTCATTATTGGTGCAGTTTTTTCTGCAACGGCGGGATACATTGGAATGCGCGTAGCAACCAAGGCTAATGTTCGCACAACTCAGGCGGCCCGCACGAGTTTAGCGAAAGCTCTTAAGGTTTCTTTTACAGGAGGTACTGTAATGGGGCTGGGCGTTGCTGGTCTTGCGGTGTTGGGTTTGGGCGGTTTATTTATTGTCTTCCTGGCAATGTTCTCTAACCTGGGAACTCACCAGGTTAGCACTGCTATTGAGGTTTTAACCGGGTTTTCTTTGGGTGCTGAATCAATTGCTTTGTTTGCGCGTGTTGGTGGGGGGATCTATACAAAAGCAGCGGATGTTGGTGCAGATTTAGTTGGTAAAGTGGAAGCCGGTATTCCGGAAGATGATGTTCGTAACCCTGCAACTATTGCCGATAACGTAGGGGACAATGTGGGTGACGTTGCAGGTATGGGAGCTGACTTATTCGGCTCTTATGTAGCGACAATTCTCGCAACCATGGTTTTAGGTCAGGAGATTGACGCAAAAACAGATCATTTCAATGGCTTATCGCCTATTTTATTGCCAATGGTAATCGCTGGTCTTGGAATTATCTTCTCTATTATTGGGACGTTTTTTGTTCGTGTGAAAGGTGAAAAAGACAGCGTTCAAAACGCGTTAAATCTTGGGAACTGGTCCTCTATTATTTTAACGGTTGTGGCTTGTTATTTCCTCGTTAACTGGATGCTTCCTGACTCTCTGACCCTACGGGGATTTGAATTTACAAAAGGTGGGGTGTTCGGTGCTATTTTCATCGGTCTTGTTGTTGGTGCCCTAATGAGTATGATCACTGAGTATTTTACCGCAATGGGCAAAAAACCGGTTAATTCTATTATTCAACAGTCAGCTACGGGTCACGCTACAAACATTATTGGGGGTTTATCAGTAGGTATGAAATCTACCGTGGCTCCGATTTTAGTTCTTGCAGCAGGTATTGTTGGTTCTTATTCATGCGCAGGTCTTTACGGCGTGGCAATTGCTGCCGCAGGTATGATGGCAACTACTGCAATGCAGTTAGCTATTGACGCTTTCGGGCCCATTGCAGACAACGCTGGCGGTATTGCCGAAATGAGTCAGTTGCCTCCTGAAGTTCGTGAACGTACGGATAACCTGGATGCTGTAGGTAATACAACCGCGGCTACCGGTAAAGGATTTGCGATCGCTTCTGCAGCACTTACTTCCCTGGCTTTATTTGCTGCCTTTGTGGGAGTTGCCGGAATCGGTGCAATAGATATTTACAAGGCTCCTGTGTTAGCTGCCCTTTTTGTGGGCGGAATGATCCCTTTTATATTCTCTGCGCTTGCAATAGCAGCCGTTGGTCGTGCTGCTATGGATATGGTTCAGGAAGTGCGTCGTCAGTTTCGCGAAATTCCTGGAATTATGGAATACAAAGCAAAACCTGAGTATGAAAAATGCGTTGCTATTTCCACCAAAGCGTCTATCCGCGAAATGTTAATGCCTGGGGCAATCGCTTTAATTACGCCGGTAATTATCGGATTTGGCCTGAAAGGCGTATTTGAAGGTGTTAGTTCTGCAGAAATTCTTGGCGGTTTATTAGCAGGTGTTACTGTTAGTGGTGTGCTAATGGGAATATTCCAGAACAATGCAGGTGGTGCATGGGACAACGCTAAAAAATCGTTCGAAAAAGGAGTGGTTATCAACGGGGAAACCTATTACAAAAAATCGGAACCGCACAAAGCTTCAGTAACGGGTGATACAGTAGGAGATCCTTTTAAAGACACTTCCGGACCATCTATGAATATTCTTATCAAATTGATGAGTATTGTTTCGTTGGTTATTGCTCCATACATTGCTGTAACCAGCTCTGATATGACGCTTGAACACCAGGATCCTTCAACAGTTGCAATTGACAGTGCTTCTATGGTTGCTCCAAAACCGATCGAAGAAGTTAAAGGGCTTTATGTTGTTGATGGCGCACACAGTTCTGTTGCGTTTAGTGTAAAACATATCGTGACTAACGTAAAAGGAACAATTAATATCGACAGCGGTTACGTGAATTTCGATGATGCAAACGGACCGAAAATATTCATACGTATGGATATGAAGAGTTTAAACACTCAGAATTCAATGCGTGATGGTCATCTAAAGGATAAACCTGAATTTTTTGACGTTGCTAAATATCCACAAGCTATTTTCGAAGCTAACGATATTCAGAAGAACGACAAAGGCGGTAACTACGCTTATGTTGCGAATGGAAAACTAACGCTGAAAGGAGTAACAAAAGAGCTTAGCTTAACATTTAATTATGCTGGACTTACTCAACCGCAATGGGATCCAAACATGAATGTTGCAGGTTTTGAGGGAGAAGCAACTTTTAACCGTCACGATTTTGGAATTGATGGTGATGATGTAAAAATTGAATTTGCAATTGAGGGAGCTCAACCAAAAAAATAATTAAACACGAAATAATGTTTTACGAATCCCGGGAGAAATCCCGGGATTTGTTTTTTACATAACTCGCTCTGCTTTATTTAAAAGGATTTAGAAGCAGTAAATAAGAGGCTGGCGCGGACGTTGATATGACAGGAAGTATTGATTTTCGTCAATCCAATGTCGCACATTTTTCTTTTGATTTTGTTGTATCACCATATTTCTTAATTTTATATAACCAAACCTTTGTTTAACTAAACCAAACACCATGAAAAAAAGTCTACTCATTCTTATCCTAGCTTTTTTGAGTAACGCATCTTTTATTTTCGGACAATGTGTACCCACCTGTTCGAATTATGTAACGTTGCCTATTAGCCATAGCGTATTTCCGCAGGGACCCCCAATTGCCAATTCATCTTTTACCAATCCGGTTTCGGGATCAGTTCCTGGCGATGACGGATCCGTAAGCGCTATTCCGATCGGGTTCAATTTTGACTTTTATTGTAGCTCCTACAACATGGTGCATATTTGCACAAACGGTTTTATAATGCTCGATTACATGGCATTTCCGTCAGCGCAGTATGTGCATAACACACAAAACATACCTAATAGTACAACACCAAACGGTATGATTGCTTTCAATATGACTGACTTGGATCCGCGTTTTAGTGGTACTATAAGTTATACGACTGTGGGTGTGAGTCCAAACCAAATGTTTATAGTAACGTACAGTGACGTACCATGCTTTTCAAATTCCAATCCAAACACCGGTCAGATCGTTCTATACGAAAGTTCGAACATTATCGAAATTCACACTGGAAGCGCTTATCCCGATCCCAATCAGACACTGGGCAGCACACAGGGTATAGAAAACACCCTGGGCACAGTTGCAACTCCGGCTCCGGGAAGAAACGGAAATAATACCTGGGGAGGGAGTCCAGCCGCTCTGACAGCCTATCGTTTTTTACCATACACACCGGCTCCTCCAACAGCCATTACCGGGAACACTTTGCTTTGTGAGGGCACCTCTGAATTCTACCAGGCTACTTTTATGACTGGTTCAACAAGTTATTCCTGGGCGCTTCCGACCGGTTGGACTGGCACAAGCACATTAAGTTCTATAACGGCGACAGCGGGCACAAGCGGAAACATGTCGGTTACAGCAACATATTCTTGTGGTGTTTCGGACCCGACCATTATTACACTATCAGTTAATCCATCGCCTACGGCCGGAATAACTTCTGTAACACCAAACGTTATCTGTTCAGGAAAAACTGTAACTCTAAATCTCACCGGGGGCGTAAATTATACTGTAAATCCTGGATTTATCACAGGCGTTTCTCCGTTAACAGATACTCCGAATATGAATATTACGTATACTGTAACAACTGAAGATGCGTTGGGATGCCTTTCCATAAATAATCCTACCAGTTATGTCCTGGTAAAACAAACGCCTAGTATAACCGTTAACAGTGGAAGCATTTGTCTTGGTGCGATGTTTACAATGACCCCACAGGGCGCTAACAACTACACCTTTTCAAACGGCTTTAGCGCTGTACAGCCAATAGCGGCCGGAGATTATGTATATACTGTAACAGGAACATATGGTGGAACCAACAACTGTGTAAGCGATCCTGTGACAAGTTCTCTCACAGTGTACGCTCTTCCTACCCTCACGGCAAGCGCTTCCCGCACGAGTATATGCGCCAAGGAAAGTGTTGTTTTAACGGCAGGTGGCGTTACCACTTATACATGGAACAATAATCAAACGAGCACATTTACTATTGCTCTTAATGCAAGTACAGTTTTTGTGGTCAATGGTAAGGACGCCAATGGCTGCCCTGGTTCAGCTACAGTAAATGTAACTGTCAAGCCTTGTACGGGAATAGACGAGAACATCGATTCAGGGTTTGGCCTTGAAGTATTCCCAAATCCAAGTAATGGACAGATTACCATACGTTCGGAATTATTTGGCGATAGGGTTTTTGTTGAAATATACAATTCAATAGGACAATTAATTAAATCAGAAAAAATGGTTTCGTCTGCTGTTAACCTGGATCTACAGAGTTTACACAGCGGATTGTATTATATAAAGCTCCGCGAAGCTGACCGACAGCAAGTAGTCCGGTTGGTAAAAGAATAAAAGGAAAGCCGCTCCAAAATTCAGGAGCGGCTTTTTTTTGACTTGTAAATAAAAGGAACCGAGCATGTCACATAAGGATTTGGTTATTTTTGTGCACGAAAAAATATGAGAATTATTACTTACAACGTTAACGGAATAAGAGCCGCTATGAATAAAGGGTTGATGGATTGGATCGAAAAGGCCAAGCCGGACGTTTTATGTTTGCAGGAAATTAAGGCAAATCCGGAGCAAGTTGACTTATCACAACTGGAAAATCTCGGGTATTATCACTATTGGCATCCCGCACAGAAAAAGGGATACAGTGGAGTGGCAATCTTTACAAAGATTAAACCCAAAAATGTGGATTATGGTTGTGGGATAAAAGCCTACGATGATGAGGGAAGGGTACTGGTTGCTGATTTCGAAAGCGTTTCAGTGATGAGCGTTTATCATCCCAGTGGAAGTAGCGGCGACCGGAGACAAGCTTTCAAAATGAAATGGCTTTCGGATTTTCACAGCTATATTGATTCCCTTAAGAAGCAGAAGCCCAATCTTATTCTTTCAGGTGATTTTAATATTTGTCATAAACCAATTGATATTCACAATCCAAAAGCAAACGCAAATACAAGCGGTTTTTTACCTGAAGAGCGGGAGTGGATGGAACAGTTTATTAATTCGGGTTTTATTGATACGTTCCGACATTTTAATCAGGAGCCTCATCAATACAGTTGGTGGAGCTACAGAGCAGGGTCACGTGGAAAGAATCTTGGTTGGCGCATAGACTATAATTTGGGAAGTAATAACCTTAAAGAACGTTTATCAAGGTCGGTTATTCTTCCCGACGCTATGCACAGCGATCATTGTCCTGTCCTGCTTGAAATAGATTAAGTCTACTAATTTTATGGTTTCATCTAAATTGTTTAGGTTTTAACAAGCCTAAAAGGCATTTTTGTTATACATTCAAACACACACATTTTAAATGAGTATGAAAAAAAATTCTGTTTATCTGGTTCTGATTCCAGCATTCATTCTCATGTCATGTGGTGGCGGAGACAAAACTGATAGGGACAAAAAAGGTGCATCGGGTGGCATATACAAAGGAGGCATTTTAAGGGTTAATGAAGTAGATAATATCAGAAGTTTATTTCCCCTTGCCATCAATGAAATGACCAGTTATCATGTAGCCTCCCAGGTATATGAAGGACTGGTAAAATATAATCAATCAGATCTGTCGATTATGCCTGCGTTAGCAAGAAGTTGGGAAATCTCTCCGGATCGAAAAGAATATACGTTTCACCTTCGGAGTAACGCAAGGTTTCACAACGACCCTTGTTTTAAAGATAGCATCGGAAGACATGTCCTGGCATCTGACGTAAAATATTGTTTCGAGAACCTATGCTCAAAGAATATAAACAACACGCAATATGATGTTACGTTTAAAGATCGTGTTGAAGGAGCTAACCAATTTTTTTCCGAATCGCAATCGGGAAAAGTAAGAACATTTTCAGGCATTACGGTAGTAGACGATTCTACGATAAAGATAAGGCTTATCCGACCAGATGAGAATTTCCTGAATATTCTGACGATGTCGGGCTGTTATATTTATCCGAAAGAGGCAATTACTGCGTATGGTAACGACATGCGTTTTAAATGTGTAGGAACAGGTCCTTTTTATGTAGATAAGGTAAAAGAGGGAGAAGCAATAATCATGAAGAGAAATCCTAATTACTGGGGCTCAGACAAAGATGGCAACCAGTTGCCTTATCTCGATGGGATAAAGTGGTCTTTCATTTCCGACAAACAAACTGAAGTGCTGGAGTTCAGAAGGGGTAACCTTGATATGATTTACCGGATTCCGGTGGAAATGTTCCACGAGATCTTTGGGGACCTTCAGAAAGGCAATACGCCACGAAACATTGATTTTGAAATTTACTCTTCTCCAGCACTGAGGACAGATTATTACGGGTTTAATCTTCAGACAAATCCCTTTTTCTCCATTAAGGAAATACGCCAGGCGTTTAATCTCGCAATAGACAGGCACAAAATAGCTGACTATACCATCAAAGGCGAAGGCCGCTCCGCTGATTACGGAATAGTGCCTTACAACGAGTCCTTTGAAAAGGCAGGATACAGTTATAAAACACTCAGAGGATACACGTATGATCCGGATTCTGCACGCAAACTTTTAAGCGCCGTGGGATATGCAGATGGAAAAGGACTTCCAGACTTTAACCTCCAGATTAACAGCGGGGGTGGCGATCGCAATATCCTTGTTGCGCTGGCTATTCAAAAAATGCTGAAGGAAAATCTTGGTGTTAACGTAAACATGAACATCGTGCCCTGGGCCGAACATCTCGAAAATATTCAAAGTGGTAAGGGAGATTTTTTCAGGTATGCCTGGGTTAGCGATTATGCAGATCCCGAATCATTCTTAACCTTGTTTTATGGTAAGCATGTACCCGAAAATTATCAGGACAGATCATACATAAATCTTGGCAGGTTTAAAAACAAAACCTTTGATTCTCTATTTACCGCTGCAAGGATGGAGCCAGAAAAGAAAAAGCGTTATCAGCTCTTTGCAAAAGCCGAACAGATAATTATTGACGAAGCCGCATTTATGCCCTTATTCTATGACGAGAATTTCCGCCTTGAGCAGAAAAATGTAAAAAATCTTCCCGAGAACATGCTCAATTATATGGACATGTCTGCCACTTACCTCGTTCCGAAGAAATAGACTCTTTGATACTTCCTGTGAAAATCCCAGCTGCATAAAGCCGGGATTTTTATTAATTTAGAAAGCGATTTGTGCCAGAACAATACGTAATCATAGTAGCTGGGGGAATAGGTACCCGGATGAAGGCCGATAGGCCAAAACAGTTTATTGAGATAAACGGAATTCCGATAATTATCAAAACGATAAGGTGTTTCCTGGACTATAATCCCAAAATTCAGATCATCATAGCTGTTCACAAAAATTATCGCACGTACCTTGAAGGTTTGATTGATAAATTCAATTTACAGGATTTAGGGATCCGCATCACTATTGGTGGTGATTCACGCTTTGCATCGGTAAAGAATGGTTTGCAACTGATAAATGATGAAAACGCAATTGTAGGAATTCACGATGCGGCAAGGCCGTTCGTATCTTTGCAAACAATATCAAACTGCTATGATACTGCTGCCACCAGGGGAAATGCTGTGCCATGTATTCCAGTGAATGAAAGCATGAGGAAAATAAGTAATAATATAAATAATTCTGTGAACCGTAACGAATACAAGATCATACAAACGCCACAGTGTTTTATTGCTTCAAAAATAAAGTCAGCTTTTAAGCAGGATTTTGTACCAATCTACACCGACGATGCAACCGTTCTGGAATCAACTGGCGAATCAATAATACTTGTTGAGGGTAACGAGGAGAATATTAAAATAACTTCTCCCTACGATTTGAAAATAGCTACTTTATTGTTTTCAAAATGAATAATGACGAAATAATAGAGGCGATAGAGCTTACAGGAAAATTAATGGATTTGCACAACGAGAATCCATTTAAATCAAAAGCCTATGCTAATGCCGCGTTCAGGCTTTCCAAACTGCGTTATGATTTTACGGGTAAAACACAACAGGATATAGAATCCATTGAAGGTGTTGGTAAAGGCATTTCGGGAAAGATTTATGAATTGATGATTAATGGAACAACGCCAGAGCTTCATAAACTTCTTGATAGCACTCCGGCCGGAGTGATTGAAATGCTTTCCGTTAAAGGACTCGGCCCAAAAAAAGTTGGTCAGCTTTGGCGCGATCTTCAACTGGAATCTGTGGGCGAATTATTGTATGCTTGTAACGAAAACCGCCTGGTAACATTAAAAGGCTTCGGCGAAAAAACACAGGCACAAGTAAAGCAAAGCATTGAATTTAAACATGCTAATGCGAATAAGTTCCATTATGCTTCTTTGGAAAAGCCTGTAGCGGGGTTGATAGAATTTATTCTTGAGAAACAACCAGAGTTGCAGATTACCGTTGTTGGGCAATTGGCAAGGAAATGTGAAGTAATTGACAAGATCGAAATATTAATAGACGGTGAGCTGGCCGCAGACATCTCCGGACTTGCAAAAACAATCCCTTTAAAGCTAAATTTTATACGTTGCGAGCCCGCTGAATTTTTTTATCACTATGTTGAATTAACATCAACTCAGGCGCATTTGGATAAGATTGAATTTGCCAATCTGGAAACCAAAGAATTCTCCGACGATTCGGAGATTTATCAGGCATTAAACTTGCAGTACATAGAGCCAGAGTTAAGAGAAGGTCTAACTGAGGTTTCCCTAGCCGAGAAAAATGCCTTGCCTCAATTAATCGAATTAAGCGATTTGAAAGGAGTTTTACATAATCACTCAACGTACAGTGACGGTGTACACAGTCTTAAGGAAATGGCCGATTACTGCAGAGATTTAGGTTATTCTTATCTTGGAATCTGCGATCATTCAAAAACGGCTGTTTACGCAAACGGACTTAGTGCAGACAGGATCTTAGACCAACATTTAGAGATTGACAAATTAAACGCTGGCTATTCTGGTTTTAGAATATTAAAAGGAATTGAAAGCGATATTTTAGGCGATGGTTCACTTGATTACGAAGAAGAGGTTTTGAAATCATTTGACTTCGTGGTTGCGTCTATCCACTCTAATTTAAAAATGAATGAGGAGAAAGCTAACGAGCGACTCATCAAAGCCATTGAAAACCCTTATACCTCTATTCTTGGTCATCCCACGGGGAGGCTTTTACTCGCCAGAAACGGGTATCCTGTTAACCATAAAAAAATCATAGATGCCTGTGCTGCTAATAAAGTTTCTATTGAATTGAATGCACATCCTTATCGCCTTGACATCGACTGGCGCTGGATTCCCTATTGCATGGAAAGGGGGGTGATGGTTTCTATTAATCCCGACGCTCATCATAAGGAGGGATTTCATGATATGTACTATGGTGTGTGCGTGGCGCGTAAAGGAATGCTCAGCAAGGAACACTGTTTGAATGCTCTTTCATTGGAAAACCTGGTTCTTAAATTCAAGAAATAATGCCGCTGATTAATTCCATAGCAAGCTGGCTGATGAAAAAACGAATGCATCAGATCGAGCTTTTTATTAAGTACCCGATAGACGTTCAAATGGAGTGGATGTATAGCCTGGTCAGGGACGCAGCGAACACAGAATACGGCCAGCAATATAATTTCGATGAAATAGAAAATTACGAGCAATTTAAAAAATTTATCCCTCTGAATGACTATGAAAGCCTGAAACCACTCATTGACAGAACCAGACGCGGAGAACAAAACATCATCTGGCATTCGGAAATAAAATGGTTTGCGAAAAGCAGCGGAACTACCGATAAAAGTAAATTTTTGCCAGTAAGCCAAGAGAGCCTGGATGGTTGTCACTATAACGCAGGAAGGGATATGGTGACCTTACACTGTTATAATCATCCCGATACGCAATTATTTACCGGGAAAAATCTTGCTCTTGGCGGTAGTTACAAAGAAGATCAATTTGGAAGTCACAATTCATTCCATGGAGACGTGAGCGCAATCATCATTCAAAACCTTCCTATGTGGGCTGATTTTTTCAGAGCCCCAGACGTTAGCATCGCTTTAATGGACGAATGGGAAAGTAAACTTGAGCGGATGGCGGACAGTATGATGAATGAAAATGTTACAAGCATTGCAGGCGTACCAAGTTGGATGCTGGTCCTTCTAAAAAGAATTCTCCAAAAGAAAGGAGTTAGTTCGATTAATGAAGTATGGCCGAATCTTGAAGTGTATTTTCACGGGGGAGTTAGTTTTACCCCTTACAAGGATCAATTTGCCGAGATATTTTGCAATCCGAAGGTAAATTATATGCAACTTTATAATGCATCTGAAGGCTTTTTTGGAATTCAGGACCAGGTTGAAAGCGACGAAATGTTGCTAATGTTGGATTATGGCATCTTCTACGAGTTTATTGATATCAAAGATCTTGGATCTGAAAGTGTGAATGAAAGGATTATCCATCTCGATAAGGTAAAAACAGGGATTGATTATGCCATGGTCATCACAACAAATGCGGGGCTTTGGCGTTACCAGTTGGGAGACGTAATACACTTTACCAGTACAAATCCATATAGGTTTAAAATATCGGGACGTACAAAACAACACATCAATGTGTTTGGTGAAGAGCTTATGGTGCATAACACAGACTCGGCAATTGCCAGCGCATGCGAAAAAACACATGCCCGGGTAAAAGAGTACACCGTTGCCCCGGTATTTATGGAGAATAATTCGGGCACACACGAGTGGCTTATTGAATTTGAAAAAGAACCTAATAATTTCGACTATTTTGTTTCGATACTTGACGAAAGCCTTAAAAGGCAGAATAGCGACTATGAGGCGAAAAGATATAATAATTTTGTCCTGCACTATCCAAAGGTTCATTCTATTCCATTAGGGGGATTTTATAAATGGCAAAAACAGAACAATAAAATAGGAGGCCAGTTTAAAATTCCCAGACTTAGCAATGATAGGAAGGTGCTTGAAGAAATTCTAAAGCTCAATTCAATTTGAACAATCGATTAAATATTTTATTTAATGCAGGGGGCCGGGGCTTACTTTTATGTTTTTCGGTGCTATTTTGTGGCTTTATCAGGCAAAGCGATGGCGGCTTAATCACAATTAAAGCCAGGTATGATGTTGCTTATATGGATAATATCGGGAACAGCTACCTCCTGAAGGACGACGAATTGATGAAATATCTGGCTTCCGGAAAGTTCTTTGCAAGGTACAGCAACTTGAAATTGGGGACGATTACAACAATTGATGTTACAAATCCCTTAAAGCTGCTGATTTATTACAGAGACTTTCAGAAAATTTTATTCCTCGACAACCAGCTCTCGGAAAATAGCGACGTGGTTGCCCTCGAGAAGCTTGGATACGAGCAGGTTGAACTCGTTTGCGCCGGGGCTAACAATAGTTTCTGGGTTTACGATAAGCGGAACAACGAACTTGTAAGATTCAATGAAAGTTCAAAAAAAATTGCTGCCACAGGAAATCTGAAACAAATCCTCCAGGCTAATATCACACCAAATTACATGATCGAACACAATGGTTTTCTCTACCTTAACTCGCCGGAAACCGGAATTTATGTGTTCGATATTTTTGGCGCTTTTAGCAAAGTCATTTCTTTGAAGGGTCTGAAACAATTCCAGGTAAGCGATGATATTATCTATTACAAAAAAGACGGGAATCTATGTAGTTACAATCATCGTCTTTTTGAAGAAGCCTGTAAAGAGGTTCCAAATGGTAAGATTGTTCGAGACGTGAGGTACGTTAATGGCCGATTAATGTCGGCTTTCCAGGATTCAGTCGGAATTCAGAAGTTCTGAGGAAAATTTTATTTATCCTTCTTAAACTCGGAAAAATCCAGTAATTTTATTTAAAACACCCAAACATGATCAGATCTATCGTTTTTTCAATTGTTTTTGTCGTTTTATGCTTTGTACTAAGTGCAACTCATAATAGGGCTGGCGAAATATTATATAAGCGTATAGCACCCTTCACTTCCGGAGTAGGTACAAACACCATTCAGGTATTTACTTACTCCATAACAGTAGTAAAGTACACTGATCACGGCCCAATAATTGCAGATCGTTGCGTAGATACCGTGTATTTCGGGGATGGAAACAAAGGAATCGCTCCCAGAATTAATGGTGCATATGGTTGTTGTGGAATGCTTAACGGAGATTCGATCGGTTGCGGTGAGATAATCATAAATACTCCAGGATACGTTGTAAAAAAGAACGTTTATTCCATCATTCACACTTATGGAGGTCCGGGTAATTTTCTAATAAGATCGCGGGACCCAAACAGGAATGCAGGTATTATAAATATTCTAAATTCCGATTATTTCCCTTTTTGCATTTCGTCTCTTATTATCATCAATCCCTTTGCTGATGCTGGCTCATCACCTGAATTTTCTTTTCCCCCTTTGGATCAGGGCTCAGTAAATGCTTGTTTTTCACATAACCCGGGAGCATACGATTCCGATGGTGACAGTCTAAGTTATGACATAACGCCTTGTGAATGTGCCGTGGGCTATTCCGACCCTTCCACCGGCAACGGTGGCTCGTTCGGGATTAATCACGTGACAGGCCTTATAGATTGGTGTACTCCACAACAAATCGGAGAATATAGCATTGCTATTATGGTAACCCAATGGAGAAAAAACACTGCCGGAGTACATCAAAGCATGGGTTATGTAACACGAGACATGCAGATTCTGGTTAATAGCGTTTATACAGGTTTAGATGAAAATAAACTTAATGAGATCATTCAAATATTTCCAAATCCCACACAAAATGAGGTTAGGATCGTTTCACAAAACGTCGACGTGATAGACATGAATATTTATAATATAACAGGACAACTGGTCTTTGCTAAAAAGACCGACTCAAAAAAGGATAACACTATAAACCTTACGAACCTCCAAAAAGGGATTTATACCCTGGAATTGAATACTTCCGAAGGTACTGTTGTTAAAAAATTAGTTAAAGATTGACTTATCACTATTTAACAATTGCAGGAAGGCAAAACTGGCCAGGAAGCTTAAATTTGTATATATAGTCCTCCTTTCTATTGAACTCGGCAAACCATATTCTTATTGAGAAACTCGATCAGTTTATTCGCAAGTATTATAGGAATCAACTTGTAAAGGGACTAATCTACTCTGGTGGGATTTTATTAACGGCGTTTCTAAGTGTTGTTTTGCTGGAATATTTCGGAGAGTTTAATACTGCAGTTAGAGCTTTTTTATTTTTCGGATTTTTAGGCGTAACAACTGGCGTGGTGATAAAATATATCGCCATTCCGGTCCTCAAACTTAACAAAATCGGAAAAATTATTTCTTACGATCAGGCAGCTGATATTATAGGGAGTCATTTTTCAAATGTGCAGGATAAACTTCTAAACGTGCTTCAGTTGCAGAGCAGCAAAAGCATGACAGGTTCAGATGACCTTTTGCTTGCAGGAATCAGTCAGAAGATTAATGAATTAAAACCAGTTCCCTTTACCGCTGCAATCAATATTGCCGAGAATAGAAAATATCTCAAATACATTCTCCCCTTGTTCCTATTCGCAAGTGTTTTAATTATCATTTGGCCCCAGATCATTTCCAAAAGCACTACGCGCCTGGTAAATTACCAGACATACTATGAAAAGGAAATGCCGTTCAGGTTCGAAATTAAAAACCCTAAACTTCAGGCTCTTCAAACCCAGGACTATCACCTCGAAGTGAAAATAACAGGGGAAGAACTTCCTAACGAGGTTTATGTGGAACTGAAAGGAATAGAATATAAACTTGAGAAACAAAATAATTCTTTGTTTACGTATACTTTCCCAAACGTTCAAAATACCTTCGACTTCCAGCTGGGGGCAGCAGGCTTCCTTTCGAAACCTTATACACTGCAGGTAATTCCTAAACCATCCTTACTTCAATTTAATCTGCAATTGGTATATCCTTCTTATCTTAATAAACCTAATGAGAGTATTGCCAATACCGGGGACCTCCAGATTCCGCAGGGTACGAAAGTGAGTTGGGTTTTTAATACCAAAAACACCGACCAGATCAGTTTACGATTCAATGATAGCCTTGCTGAACCAACGCGAAACGGCGAGAATCAATTTCAGTTTTCAAGACGCTTTCTTCACAACAATAATTACACTGTAAAAACCTCCAACAAATTTGTATTAAATGCACCGGATTCTGTTTCCTACAATGTAAGCGTCGTTCCTGATCAATTTCCGCAGATTGATGTCACTGAAACACCGGACTCCTTAAATCCAAAAAACATCTATTTTAGCGGACAGCTTAAAGACGACTACGGGTTTAATCGGCTCACATTCCATTTCACCAAAATGGGTACCGATAGCAACGGTAAAGCGATTGAAACAAGTGGCGCTTTTCCTATCAACATTCAAAGATCGCAGGTAAGTCAACCCTACTATTACTTTTTCGATGCGGCTCAATACAATCTGCAACCTGGCGATAAGGTTGAATATTATTTTGAAGTATTTGACAATGACGGGGTCTCGGGTCCTAAATCTTCAAAAACGAGATTGATGGTGTTTAAAGCACCAAGCAGAGATGAGATAAACAAGAACACAGAAAAGAATAATTCGGAAATTAAAAAGGATCTTGAGGAAAGTATTAAGAAGGCCAAACAACTTCAAAAGGATATAAACGAGTTGTCAAAGAAAATAAACGACAAAAAGCAGCTTGGTTATGAAGAAAAAAAGAAGCTGGAAGAGTTGCTTAAAAAACAACAAGAACTGCAGAACAAGATAAACGAAGTTAAAAATGAAAATGAGCTAAACAACAAGCAACAAAGCGAGTTTACGCCAACGGACGAGTCCATCATGGAAAAACAGAAGCAACTTGAGGAACTGTTTGAAAACGTTATGACTCCTGAAATGAAAAAACTCTTTGAGGAGTTGAATAAAATGATGGAGAAACTGGACAAGAACCAGGTCCAGGAGAAGTTGGATGAACTCAAACTGAGCAATAAAGACATAGAGAAAGAACTCGATAGAAATCTTGAGGCATTTAAGCAACTTGAAGTGCAGCAAAAAATGCAAAACGCAATCGATAAGCTGGATGAGCTCCAGAAAAAGGAGGATGCGTTGAATAAAGAAACGGAGGGTAAGAAGGCGGAAGATTCAAAAGAAAATAAAGATAACAAGAGCGCCGAAAATTCTGGAGATAAAAACGATAAGAAAACTGATTCGAAAGAGCTGGAAAAAAAGCAGGATGAGATAAGTAAAGAATTTGAACAGCTAAAACAAGATTTAAAGGAACTGCAGGAAAAGAATAAACAACTGGAAGAACCTAATGAACTTCCAAACAACGAGCAAAAGCAAGATGAAATAAGTAAAGATCTTCAGAACAGCTCAGACCAACTTGGTAAGAACAACAAAAGTAACGCTGCTAAGTCGCAGAAAAGCGCAAGCCAGAAAATGCAGGAAATGAAGGAGCAGATGGAGAAATCGATGGAGGAGCAAGAGCAACAGCAACAGGAAGAGAACGCTCAGACCTTGAGACAGATCCTCGAAAACCTTGTAAACCTGTCTTTTGCCCAGGAAGAACTCATAAAAAAACTTCCAAAAACCCGGATCGACAATCCTCAATATGTGGAAATCCCTAAAGAACAAAACAAGCTTAAGGACGATAGTAAAATAATAGAAGATAGTTTACTTGCATTAAGTAAACGTGCGCCTCAGGTTAGTTCTATTGTGAACCGCGAGATAAGTTCTATTCATCTGAACATGGAAAAGACCGTAAAAGCTCTTGCGGAGCGAAATCCCGGGGAAAGTACTATTCGCATGCAGTCTACCATGACTTCGGTGAACAACCTTGCGCTGCTTTTAAATGAAGCCCTTGAGCAAATGCAGCAGCAAATGAAACAGCAGCAGCAAAGTAAATCGTCAAAGCCGGGAAAATGTAAAAAGCCAGGTACCGGATCCGGTAAAAACCCGTCAAGCAATGGCATGCCAGCGAGCAGCATGCGTAAACTGCAGGAGCAACTAAATCAGCAACTTCAGCAACTGAAAGACGCGCTTGAAAAAGGCGGCCAGAAACCAGGTAATAAACCGGGCGATAAACCCGGTCAGGGTCTTGGTAAAAACGGACAAAACGGGCTTAGTATGCCCGGAAGCAGCGAACAGTTTGCGAAAATGGCCGCGCAGCAGGAAGCTTTGAGACGCCAAATGCAGGCCTTGATGGATAAATTGAAAAATAAAGGTCAAAATCCAGGCGGGGATATTGCCAATATGATGGAAGAAACGGAAAAAGACCTTGTAAATAAGCAAATTACAAGTCAAACCATGAAGAGACAGCAGGAAATATTAAGCCGACTGCTTGAAAGTGAAAAGGCAGAAAGGGAAAGAGAGCAAGACGAACAGCGTAAAAGTAACGAGGCAAAAAACGAAAATTTAAGCAACCCTGTCGAATTTTTAGAGTATAAAAGAATCAAAGAAAAGGAAATGGAATTGTTAAATACTGTTCCCCCTTCTCTTACCCCTTATTATAAGGAAAAAGTAAACGAATATTTTAATAGTTTGAATAAAGAATGATACCAACTAAATACCAGACCCTAAAGATAAATTCGAACACACAGAGCCTGAGGTTGGTTGAAAGGTTAGTGGAGGATGTTTGCCAGGTTTATGGCGTAAACGACGACTGCTATGGCAATATGCTTATTGCAGTTACCGAAGCGGTTAATAATGCTATTCTACACGGTAACAAAAATGATCCTGATAAATTTGTAAGGATTGGTTTTGAATCCGAAAATAATAAATTGATCTTTTCCATTACGGATGAAGGCGCCGGCTTTGACTATGCCAACCTACCAGATCCTACAGACCCCGCCAACATCGATAAAGTAAGCGGACGCGGCGTGTTTTTAATGCAGAACCTGACTGATTCCATTCAGTTTGAGCAAGGCGGCAAACGCGTACTGCTTGGCTTCAACAGTTAGTCCGATCCTAAATTAAAAAAAGCCAAAATCAAGGCTGCGGGTGTATTTTCCGGATTTTGCAAGTATCTTTATGTGTAAATCTAAACGCTTGGCTTTCTATTCGAAAATAACAGGATTATTTCTTTTTCTTTCTACCTCGCTTCTGAATATCCACGCTCAGGTAGGCATCACGCCTATCCCAGCAAAAAAGGCGGAGGGCCCGGACAAAATGGCCATGTATTATTTCGAGCAAAAAGAATACGATAAAGCCAATGTTTATTTTGCTGAACTTTATGATCAGAACGCCTTTGCCTGGTATAGCTATTATTACAAAAGCCTGCTGGGAGCTAAAGAATATTCTAAAGCAGAAAAGATCACCAAAAAGCAATTGAAATTAAGTAAGCTGGATGTTTACCTATACGTAAACCTTGGGCACATTTACAAATTAATGGATGATCCAAAAAAGGAGAAGGAAAGTTATGAAAAAGCCATTAAAGATCTTCATCCGGTTCAGCCATACATAGAAAATTTAGCGACAGCTTTTAAAGAGGAAAACCTCTTTGAATATGCTCTACAGGTTTATGACAAAGCAAAACGCACAAGCCCTGACTACCCTTATTTTTACGAGCGCGCTGAAGTTTTTAAAGCAAAGAATGATCTTACCTCGATGGTAAACGAGTACCTTGATGCACTTGAGTTTCGTGACTCTGAGCTTCAGACCGTGCAGATGCAACTTCAAAACTCATTGGGTTATGACGATGAACAGGGAGGAATAAAAAATCCACTCCTCAAACAGGAATTGCAAAAACGCATTCAGAAGCACCCAGACAAGGTCGTTTTAAGTGAATTTCTCATTTTTATCCAAAAACAACAGGGCGATTTTGACGGAGCATTTGTACAGTCTAAGGCTTTGGATAAACGATTAGCTGAAGACGGACAGAGGGTTTATGAGCTTGGAAAGATATGCATGAGTAATAAGCAGTGGGAGACTGCACAGCGTTGTTTTGATTACATTGTCCAAAAAGGACCATCAAATATTTATTATGACGCAGCATTAATAGACAATCTTAATACCAAATATCAGGCGGTTACACAGAAGTCGCAGCCTTCGAAAGAAGAATTGCTTTTGCTGGAACACGAGCTTAACCAGGCAAACGAGAAGTACAAAGGCAATTTTATGAATGTAAATATTCTAAAGAATCTTGCTTACCTGAAAGCTTTTTACCTTAATAAGTCTGAGGAAGCTATTGTTCTGCTTTCCGATTTTGTAAGTCAACCGGGAATAGAACCCCTGATAAAATCAGAATACAAAATATTACTTGCTGACATTAACCTTGTTTCAGGGGAGATCTGGGAGGCGTCGCTTTTATATTCGCAGGTTGAAAAAGATTTTAAGTATGAAGCAATAGGACAGGAAGCAAAATTCAGAAATGCGAAACTTAGTTTTTATGCCGGAGATTTTGCCTGGGCAAAAACTCAGGCTGATGTTTTAAAAGGTGCTACAACCAAATTAATTGCTAATGACGCTTTGGATCTGAGCCTGGTAATTACAGATGCGATCGGGGTTGATACCAATGATGCTCCACTCAAATTATTTTCAAGTGCAGAACTTTTAATCCTACAGCATAAATATTCCGAAGCAATTGTGCGCATGGACAGTATTAATATTCTTTACAGTACCAATACGCTTGGAGACGATATTTACTATAAAAAGGCTCAGATCTATTCAACTCTTGGTAAATTTACCGACGCAGAAGCGGCCTACAGGAACATACTCGAATATTATCCAAACGATCTCTATGCTGACGACTCTCAGTTTAAGCTGGCCGAGCTATATGAAAATAGCTTGAAAGATAAGGAGAAAGCAAAACAAACGTATGAGGAGTTGCTCACGAAATATCCGGGAAGTATATACACAGTTGAGGCTCGTAAACGCTTCAGGGAATTGCGTGGAGATAATTTAAATAACTAGTCTAAAGCGTGATCGCTCAACGCGCAATAATCCAGGAATTAAAAACAGAATACCTATACCACCTTGCTGTTTTGAGGCTGGACTTACTGGACCCTGAAATAAGCGGCAACAAATGGTTTAAATTAAAAAGAAATCTTGATGAAGCCAGACGGTTGGGGCATACTAAAATCCTGACATTCGGAGGTGCGTATTCCAATCACATTGCGGCATTTGCTGCTGCCTGTAAACGATTTGGTTTTAGTTCTGTTGGTGTTATACGTGGGGAAAAGCAGGTTGAGACGAACGAAACTTTAGCCAGGGCTCTCCACGACGGAATGCATTTACATTACGTTAGCCGTGAAGACTATAAATTAAAAGAGGAAAAAAAATTCCTCAATGATCTTCACCGGAAATTTGGACAATATTATCTTATTCCTGAGGGGGGTAATAACTTGCAAGGTATTCTTGGTTGTGCTGAGATTTTATCCGGACAAAAAAATTATGATTACGTTATCTGTGCGTGTGGTACCGGCGCTACATTCGCAGGCTTGTGTATTTCATCTGGCGAGGCGCAGAAGATCATTGGAATCAGTGTTTTAAAAGGTGAGAATAAGATGGTGGATGAAGTGCGGCAAACGTTACATGCATTTGATAAAGCAAAACATAAGAAAATTCTGGGTAACGAAATTTTGCAGGAAGATGTTCTGAATGAAAACTGCATCATCAATTCGTATGCTTTTAAAGGTTACGCTTCTTTTGATCCGGATTGGTACCATTTTAAAACCAGATTTGAACACACACACAATATCCCGCTCGACTATGTTTATACATCTAAAATGATGTATGCGGTGTTTGCTTTATTGGAAAACAAAAAATTCAGACCTGATGCAAGAATTCTGATAGTTCATAGCGGTGGACTTCAGGGCAATAAAGGATTTGAAACCCGTTACCACTTGACGCCCAGTTTGTAACTGACACTAAACCAGCCGTAAGATTGTTTTGGGTCAACAAGAATTCCGTTTGGAGCCGTCATCAATCTCACAAAACCAAAACCTACCGAAAAACTCTGGGTATATCCCCTTCCCATATCTCTTGGTGCTACTATCCAGCCCAATTCCGTTTGCAGGCTGTAACCACTTGATTTTCTCAGAAAGAGATCTGTTCCATATCTGAACCGCGGTCCAATAAAAAACTTTGGCCGCTCGTGCCTTCCAATGTAGAAATGTATGTCGGCACCAGTGATGTAGCTTACTCCTTTTATTTTTGGCAAAGCATTTTTACTAGTATCGAGATCTGAATTGTACATAACCCCGCTGGGATCAAAAGTTAAGATGAAAGGAATAGAAACACCAATTTTTTCATCCTTACTTAGTCGTTCGTAATTTAATGTTGCTCTCCCGAAGAAGAGTCCCAAAGGTTGTACGGTTACAATATTCCTGTGTTCTGAAAATTTCTTTTCTTTATCATTCGGAAGTTCCACGGCACCCGATTGCTCTGAATATGTTTCAGAAAAAAGATAACGCCTGCCTTTATAATCTTCTATCAGCGCAAGTTTTGACTTGTTGATTTTTTCTGCAACTGACGTGTCACTTGCTTTAAAGAAGACATGTTCTTTAGAAATGGATAACAAATAACCTTTTCTAACGGTTCCATCTCTGAAAAACAATTTGTCCTGCGCCTTAAAATAAAAGGGCATTATGAATAGTATGAGCAGAAAAGATCTCATGTTAAAAATTGCAGCCAATGTTTATTCCAAAATATAGTTTGGGTAGCATATTGTAGGTTACAGGTTCTATATTTGTTTTTGTGCCATTTGGATTTGTACTGGCCTGCGCGCTCGCATTAACCTGATAATTAAATTCTCGTTTATATTCTCCACGAAGTGTATAAGCCCCAAAGCCTGCTATTGTTTTTAAAAAAACAGTCTTTGTTAGATTGGTTTGATTTCCTATTGTGATCATTGTCGCTAACTGGCTTCCTTTTGCGGGCGTATATTTATAACTTACCTGTCCCCCACTATTTAATTCCTGGGTACTGCTAAATGTAAAGGCAGTATATTTTATCATTAGGCCAAAATAAAATGCGGAACGCCGCTTAAAACCGGCTGGATAAAAATTGAAGAAAGCCCCTGCGTCATATTTTTTCTTGGAAGCGTTGAGTTGTGATATGAACGCATTTTGACCTCCTGCATATTTATTAAAATTGTAAGCACCCATGATCCCAATTCCAAATTTTGAATTATCGCTGAGATGTTCAAAGAAACCAGCAATATCCGAATTGCACAGCGCAAGGGTGTTTATGGACGCAAAATTGTGATAAATCACTTTATCGCTTATTTTTTTTTGTTTCTCCGCTCGCCGCGAGTTACCATCATTAACAATATCTGTCCGGGGAGAATTAAGATATTCAACGGTTCCGTTTTTATATTCTATCAAAACAATATCCCATTTTGAAATGGTTTCATTGGCGTTTATGAAGGGAGCCCCGGATTCACTAATCGGAACTACAGTAATTTCATCCAGGCCAATTTCAAGAACTTTGGCGACCCGGCAGCTACCGTCCTGCATATAGATTTTATCCTGCGCAATAATGTGCAGAGTCATAAACAGGAAAAAGCCCAAAAAGCGGAATTTCATTAACCAAAGATAGCAAATTGCTTTGCTCAAAAGCACTTAATTAGCTATCTTTAGGACTCAAAAAAAAGAACTATGGGATGTAGCAGCGGATGCGGCACAGGTAAGGACGGAATTCCGGCGGGATGTAACAACAACGGTTCTTGCGGCACTGCAGACGGGTGTAATAAACTAACAGTTTTTGACTGGCTGGGCAACATGAGTTTACCTGAAGGACAAAAACCTTTTGATATCGTAGAGGTTCGTTTCAAAAATTCAAGGAAAGAGTTTTTTAGAAACGTAAACAGCCTCACGCTAAACGTTGGAGACCCGATTGCGGTAGAAGCAGGATCTGGACATGACATCGGAACGGTTTCGCTTACCGGCGAACTTGTGAGATTGCAGTTAAAAAAACGTAATGTAAACTTTGACAGCGAAGAGATCAGGAAAGTTTATCGCAAGGCAAAACAAAGTGATATCGATAAATGGCGCGAGGCTCAGGCTTTGGAAACGAGCACCATGTACAGAGCTCGTACCATTGCTTTGAGACTGGGCCTGGAGATGAAGCTCAGCGACGTGGAATACCAGGGTGATAAATCAAAAGCTATTTTTTATTACACAGCGGATGCACGGGTAGATTTTCGGGAGTTGATTAAGGTTCTGGCCGACGAATTTAAGGTGAGGATAGAAATGCGCCAGATTGGTGCCAGGCAGGAAGCTTCACGTCTTGGTGGAATAGGTTCCTGTGGCAGGGAGTTGTGTTGCAGCACCTGGCTTACGGATTTCAGAACGGTAAATACAAGCGCTGCGAGATACCAACAATTGTCTTTAAATCCTTTAAAATTGGCCGGGCAATGTGGAAAGCTTAAGTGCTGTTTGAATTATGAATTAGATAGTTATGTGGATGCTCTGAAGGAATTTCCGGATCTGGATGGCAAAAAATTGCAGACAAAAAAAGGCGATGCATTTCTTCAAAAGACCGACATTTTCCGGAGGATGATGTGGTTCAGTTATCGTAGTGAACCGGGTGTACTCATTCCTATGGACATTAAAGAGGTGAAGAAAATTGTAGAAGCGAATGCTAAAGGCGAAGTTCCTGAAGCGCTTGCGCCTGCTGTTCGATCTGCTGAGAAATTGCTCAGCGCTACTGCCACGGTGGAGCATAATTTCGAGAATGTTGTTGGCCAGGATAGCTTAACACGTTTTGATAGAGATAAGAAAAACAACAGGCATAAAAATAAGCCTGGGAAAAACAAGCCTAAGCCGCAACAGGCTCAGGGATCATCACAGGTGCAGAAGCCTAAACCCCAGCAACAAAATAAGCCACAGGCTAAACAACAAGCGCAAAATAAGCAGGGACAGCAAAACAAACCAAATCATAATAAACCACAGGGAAAACCCGGGGATAATAAGCCTCGTCATCCACAAAACCGAAAACCAAATCCGCCGAAAAATGATCAGAAACCTAATACTGAAAAATAGGAACACCTTGTTGTTGTCATTCCTGGTTTTGTTTTTATCGTCCTGTAACAAGAATATTGTTTACAGTAAATACCAGACGTTTGAAGATGCACAGTGGTATGCCAAGGATAAAGCAGTATTCGATCTCGAAATCACCGATACACAAACGCTGAACAACATCTCATTAATGGTGAGGCATGCGGACACTTATCCTTATAACAATTTGTTTCTTTTTGTAACCACTAAATACCCAGACGGGAAAGTATTGACGGATACAATGGAAGTAATCCTTGCGAACAGCAAAGGAGAATGGTTAGGTAGTGGAGTTGGCGATATCTTCGATTTTAAAGTGCCTATCAAAAAAAACGTACGTTTTCCATTGGGTGGGAAATACCAGTTTGTTTTCGAACAAGCCATGCGTGTGGATCCGCTTCCAATGATTATGGATTTTGGATTTGAAATTGAGAAAAGCAAATAGATTTCAGAATTGAGAAGTGAGGGTCATATTTCTTAAATCTTACTTCTGAGATATCATTTCAGCAAAGCATTCCAACCCTGTGCTTTTAATTCGTGAGCGGTTCCGGCTTTTGCAACCATCAGGCGACCTTTGGATTCATTTGTGATATGCCCGATTACGGAAATATCCATAGAGTTTTTAATTTTATCGTAATCACCAATATCAATCGTAAACAACAACTCGTAGTCTTCTCCGCCGCTCAGGGCACATAAGGTTGGATCGAGATTAAATTCGCGCGCAGTTTCAAAGGTCAAAGGGTCGATCGGTAATTTCTCTTCATACAACTCCACTCCAACTTTAGACTGCGTACAAAGGTGAAGAATCTCGGAAGAAAGTCCATCGCTCACATCAATCATCGAAGTGGGTTTAACGTTCAGTGACTTAAGAAGTTCTCCGATGTCCTTTCTTGCTTCAGGTTTTAACTGCCGTTCAAGAATATAGTCTTTACCTCCAAGATCGGGTTGGAGTTTTGGATTTTCCTTAAATATGGTTTTTTCACGCTCCAGGATCTGCAGACCCATGTATGCACCGCCAAGGTCACCACTTACACAAAGTAGATTACCTTCTTTCGCCCCATCCCTGTAAACAATATCTTCTTTTTTTGCAGCTCCAATGGCCGTTACACTTATTACCAAACCACTGAGGGAAGATGTGGTATCTCCACCAACAAGATCAACCTTGTATTTTTTGCAGGCGAGCAACATTCCAGCGTACAATTCCTCTACGGCTTCGAGGCTGAAACGGTTGGAGATAGCTATGGAGACTACGATCTGTCTTGGTTGGGCGTTCATGGCATAGATATCGCTTAAGTTAACCACCACACTTTTGTATCCCAGGTGTTTTAGGGGGACATAAGTTAAATCAAAGTGAACTCCTTCAACCAGCATGTCGGTGCTTACAACTGTTTGCAAATCGCCGTTATCAATAACAGCTGCGTCGTCACCCACGCCTTTAACCGTTGAATCGTTTGTTAATTCAATATACTGTGTAAGGTGTTTAATGAGTCCAAATTCACCGAGTTCTGAGAGTTCGGTGCGTGAAGTATTGTCGAAATCCATATTATAATAATTTGTTGATCCTTTCGGCGAGCTTAAAATCGAGTTCGGTTATTCCGCCTGCATCGTGGGTGTTTAGGGTAATGGAAACAGAATTATATACATTTTTCCATTCTGGGTGATGATTCAGTTTTTCAGCCTCAAAAGCAACCTGTGTCATGAATGCGAAGGCAGAGGTAAAATCTGGAAATTTAAAATCGCGGTGCAGGTAATTACCCAGTAATTTCCAGTCAGGAAGATTTTTTAGTTTCTCGTGAATTTCTGATTCCGATAATTTACCAGGTCGCATGTACGTTTGAAAGTACAAAGTTAAGAATAATTCTAAAAGCCTTTAATCCTTCATTTCTACGCTTACCCTCTCAACATTACCGTTCATCGGCGGACTCAATTTGGTAACTTTTACATGAAGTGTTTTGAGGGTTGGGAAAGCGGCGCGTATTTTCAAATAAATACGTTCGCATACGTTTTCAATGAGTTTGCTTCTGATTGCCATTTCGGCTTTGCTTATTTCATAAACGGTACAATAATCAAGTGTATCGGCCAGATCGTCGCTTTTGGCAGCTTTACTGAAGTCAACGGTCATATACACGTCCACAATGTAATTACCACCAATTTTACCTTCTTCTTCAAGGCAGCCATGAAATCCATAGAGTTTTACTCCCTCAATATTTATGCAATGCGTCATAGTTTTTATTTCCCGAAGTCCAGACCATCCTGGCTTCCTTGTTGGTTGTCGTTACCTCTCATTTGTTTGGCGCGTTTAAAGATGGAGGCATCCATTTTCCCAAAAATGTAAGTAACGGTGAATCTTACATAACGACTTTCCCTTCTGCGAGACAAATCCTGGGTGTAATAAGGAGTTTCGTAATGCGCGCCCATACGTCTTGTATTAAACACATCACTAAGCGTGGCGTTTAGCACCCACTTTGTTCCAAACATTTTATTGAGGGAAATGTCCATTGAATAAATCTCGTTTGAATTACCCAGCAAAAGAATCTTTGGCGATTCATAATTTCCGTTTACCTGTAACGTGATTTGTTTTGGAAAACGATAAGAGATTGTGGTTTTAGCGTTGTATGCCACACCCTGGGCGGTTACCTCAGGCTCTGTAGGAACTATAAGTCCTTTGATATAGATATAAAATGCATTTACATTGAGCGTAACATCCAGGGTTTTAAAAAACGTATGTTTTTCGGTAAGCTCCACACCGAAACGATTTGCATTCTTTCCATTAATCGTTGTATTTACCAAAACTGAAGGATCGGAGATATCTGGATACGCTACGTCTGTAATCGGTTGTTCTTCATACCGGTAATATCCCGAAGCGAGGAAGCTGCCTTTACTATATATTTTATTATAGTTAAGCTCGGCAATGTTACGAAATTCAGGTTTTAACTGTGGATTTCCTATTCTGTAATTTTGCTTGTCCGCAAACATTACAAAAGGCATCAGCTGAAAGAAATTCGGACGTTGGATTTTTCGACTGAAATTTAGCTGCCATTCCTGGTTGTTCTTTGTTTTTTTAGAGAAATAAATACCCGGAAAAACAGATTTCAGAATATCATCTCCGGTGGAAGGATATTGATAGGAGAAGGACTGATTTTTATCGGTGATATTTCCTTTATAGTACGATTGTTCAAAACGCAGACCTGCCTGGTAAGAAACATTCCAGAATGTTTTATCGTTATAGTTCACATAAGCTGCGTTAATCATGTCATCAATCACATAACGATTACTCATATTGGTGTCTTTGGTGTAAAAATCCTCCGAGGCTATAGCCCTTGATGTATTGTTTTCGCTCGTGGAGTTTTTATAGAACGATTTTATGCCAAGTTCCAGCTTTCGGGTTTCACTATAAGGGTTTACATAATCTATTTGTAAAACAGCCTGATCTGCGGAACTCAAGCCGGCATTTTTTTGGTACTGGTTATCTATGTCTAAAGAATCGGGGTAGGTGTAAGTACTGAACAGGTAGGAATTATTGGAATTGGTATGGTTATAGCTTACATCCCCCGTTAGCTCTTTTCCTGCCTTTGGATACGTTTTTTTGTACATCAACTGCCCCATGTAGTTTTGAAAGGCTGCATTTTGTTTATTAATGCGATCTCCATAAAGCAAGGTAGTTTTGTTCGGGTCTAGCACATCAAAGGTTTGTTTGTCATTTGTGTTGAACTGTCCCGCTACAACCATTCCATTTAACGAAATGGTGTTACGATTGTTAATGCTATAGTCAATTCCAAGTCTACCAAAATTGAATACGTTCATCATCCGGGTATTGTTATCCTGGTTGAAGTATCCCAAAACGTTTCCACTATCCAATTGAGTGCGACGAGTATATCCTTTTGTATTATTGATCGCCTGGTTGTACGAATACATTCCTGAGATATTCCAGCGGCCTTCTTTTACATTCAGGTTCAGCATCCCGCCATAACGGTCGCCAGTTCCAATGTAAGCCATGGCCATGCCGTTGTAACCTGGTTTAAGGTTCTTTTTCATGATCACGTTGAGAATGCCCCCTGTGGCACTTGCATCGTATTTAACGGACGGATTGGTAATTACCTCCACGCGTTCGATCTGGTCGGCAGGGATCTGTTGAAGAGTAAGATTGGTGGGACGGCCGTCTACAAAGATTGTGGGACTTTGGTTACGGAGTTGGGCATTTCCGTCAGCGTCTACGGTAACACCCGGAACGTTTTTCATAACATCAACGGCTGTACCGCCCTTTACAGACATATCCTTATCAACATTGTATGTTCTTTTGTCAATAGACATTTCTACCGTGTTTTTTTCAGCAGTTATATCCACTTCATTCAGTAGTTTTTGGTCAAGTTGCAGGCTAATATCGCCTAAGTCCTGTTCGAGTTTGTTAGGGATCTGTATATAAATTTTTTGCTCATAGCTTTTATAACCGATTTGGGTGGCCCGAAAACGAAATCCGCCCATCGGAGGAAGGTTCTCAATATTGAATTCTCCGTTCTCACCGGTGAGCGCTCCGCCAAGGATACTGTCTTTATTGTACCATAATACCATTACGGAAGCAAATTCTACCGGTTTTTTGGTTGACGCATCAATTAGCTTTCCATATACCCGGCCTTTAATGTCCTTCATGGCTTTAGCCATATCCTTGGGGTTTCCTCCACCCGGAAATTGGGCCTTACCGGTTAAAAACAGAAGAAAAAGGAATAGAAGAGAGATTTTTTTCATGACGGCACAAAATTAAGCTAAAGCCCGATATTACACCAGTTTTATTTACCAGTGGCGATAGCTCAGGATAACAGGGTTTTTACAGGGCTTTCGTGTGTGAATCTGTTTCTTATATTTGCACATGCATAACGGCAAGTTGGTTATCTTTTCAGCACCTTCGGGATCGGGTAAAACCACTTTGGTGCGTCACATCCTCAAAACTTTCCCTAAAAACATAGAATTTTCAATTTCGGCTACAAGCAGACCGAAGCGTGGCGTGGAAGTAAATGGTAAGGATTATCATTACCTTACGGTTGATGAGTTTAAAGAGAAAGTAGCAAATAATGAATTCCTTGAATGGGAGGAAGTTTATGCAGGCACCCACTATGGCACCCTGAGGTCTGAGGTTGAAAAAATCTGGGCAAAAGGAAAGGCAGTGATTTTTGATATAGATGTAGAAGGAGGCCTTAATTTAAAGAACCAGTTTGGTGATAGAGCACTTGCCATATTTGTCATGCCACCGAGCATTAAAATCCTTGAAGAAAGACTGAATTCCCGAAGTACAGACAGCAAAGACAGCATTGCCAGGAGAATTGCCAAAGCCGAAAAAGAATTAAAAACAGCAGAACTGTTTGATACCTTTATTCTTAATGAAGATCTTGAAACTGCCTGTACCAAGGCGGAGGACCTGGTAAAAGACTTTCTTAAAATAAAATAAAAAAATCCCGTCACTTTTCGTCACGGGATTTGGATTTAGGTTTTCTATTTTTAAGCCTCCGCCTTCTGTTTATCAGCATTACGTAATTTGCTCAGCTCATCACTTACCATTTTACGTTTTGCAGTTAACTCAGCGATTTTCGATTTCTCAGCGGCAATTTTATCTTCAATTTCTTTCATGAAACTATTGTTGCCTTTTGAGCTTTTGAAAAAACCAAGATTGTTGTCATAAGTTCTTACACGACCATTGATCTCATCCATCATTTTTTTCAAGTGATCTGATTCACGGAGCAAAAGATCGAAACCATTTTCGGATGCTATCATTCGGTCAAGTTTAGTGCGGAACTGTATAGCAGCTTTTTCTTGTTTGTCGAGATGCATTTGCTCGTATAGTTCGTCAAGCTTGTTGTAAAAAGCGTCGTTAACACGTTTTTTGTCTTTCATTGGAACCAAGCCTGCTGCGTTCCATTCCTGCGTGAAAGATTT
>JAEUTM010000314.1 GCA_016788025.1 Bacteroidia bacterium | reverse complement strand
GTTTGTTTCTGCAACATTCTCTCAGGCTGGTCCATATTGTAAAACATCGGAAGGCATCAACATGAACACATTCGCTTCTAACCAGGGTGGTAAATGGGAAGGAGAAGGTATCACAAGTGGAACGAGCATGTTCTATCCTGGTAATACCAACTCTGAGAATGTAACCATTACGCACTACACCCAGTCAGAGCCTAAAGGATACTGTAAAGATGTGGCCAGTATGACCATTAATGTAAGAACACTTAAAGATCTTGCTCCAAAAGCAGAAATAAACAATCGTTGTGTTCCAGCAGAAGTGATCTTTAATGTTGCAGGAACCAATACAGGCATTGGTACATGGAACTTCGGTGACGACTCAGAATCTGTCACTGGCCTGGCTAATGTAAGCCACGTGTATACAACACCAGGTACCTACAACGTTACCTTTAACTATGTGGATGATATTGGTTGTAAAGCTAAACCTGTAGATATGAATGCTCTTATCGTTCATGCTTCACCAAAAGCTAACTTCTCGGTACCTGATGAAATATTTATCTCTGATCCAAAGCTGGTTGTAAATAACCAAAGTTCTGATCTCAACGAGAACCATTACGATTGGAAGTTAAATAATGAACTCTTCAGCAATGATGTAAATCCAGGTATTGACTTCCCACGTATTGGTAAGTTCAGCATCACCCTGGTAGCTACATCTATAAACAAATGTGTGAGTGAGATTACTAAAAACATTGAGGTGAAAAACGACTTCAATGTCTTTATCCCTAACTCCTTCTCTCCAAACTTTGATGGACTCAATGATGTGTTTGCTCCGGTGTTCACTCAATATGGTCTGGATCCAAAAGCTTTTGAGATGGAAATCTTTGATCGCTGGGGACACTCTATATACAGAACCAAAGACCTTGCTAAAGGATGGGATGGATCTACACAAAACAAAGGAGAACCTTTAAAAGAAGGTACGTATGTTTACCGCATTAAGTACAAAGACATGGATGGTAACTCCTATGAAAAAATGGGCGACATAGCTATCCTTAAATAGAATATACCCAAAGATCCGGAGCCGCCTTTCGTAATTGAAGGGCGGCTTTATTGTTTATGAATGGAACAAGCTTTAATGAAGTCTGTAACCAGGTAGGCAATAAGTTTACCTGTTTTATTATCAGCTTTTATATGTGATAACACTGGCGCACCTTCCGCAATATGTAAATAAACTGAGTTTAGATTTGAAGCAGCCTGATGAATAAACTGCCTTGCTTCTACTGGCGAAATCCCGCTACTGGTTTTTGCACTCGAAGGAACATTTGTAATAGCATCCAGATCAATTTCTATTCCACAGGAATCTCCCTTCACAAAACCGATGCATTGCTTCAAGGCAGCTTTAAATTCTAAATCCTCTTTTACAAAAACTGATTCATAAGTGTTATAAAACAATCGATCCGAAGCGGATCTGAATACTTCAATAGAGTTCTTGTTATTATATTGTTCGTGCATAGCAAATACCGCGTACTTACCGAGGTATCCCTGTTCATAAGCGTAACTGAAACCGTTCCCGCTATGTCTTCCTTCCTTTGGTCTGAAATCAAGATGCGGATCGCAGTTGATAACGTTTATCTTCCTGGACAACGCGTCAGATGCTCCCTTAATATTACCGAAAGAGTTATTGTGCCCGCCACCAATTACAATTGGAATTTTTCCGGCAGAGATAATAACTCTGATTGTTTCAGAAACCCGTTCATCAAGAATTGCAACAAGGTCCCTCAATTTTGCAACATCATTCTTATTTTTTGTATCCAGGGACGAGGCCTTTTCCATCAGATCATCAACAACTATTTCGCCAAGCACCGCAATTTCCGACGGATCAACAAACGTATTGTTCTGTTGATTCAAAAAACTATCGAAACTTGGTTTCAGGGCGGTGTTCGCTCCGGGCCTGCCGTAATTCGCACGTACACCAATATCTTCGGCGATACCAAGTAACACAAAGCAGGCAGATAACTGTTTTACATCTTCTTTCCAATCACTTTTAAAACACTGGACCAATTCTCCAATTTTTTCTTCACCAGACCTGTGTCTCACATAGTTGCGAACGTCTTGTTCCGCATAAACTTTAACTACTTCCATTAGAGGGCGAAAGTAATAAAAAACGAGCCTCTACGCTATTTTACCGTTACTTTCGCCATGGGAAATTCTCTAATCCCGTCAGGTGCATTTACTTTTACATCTTCGAAATAAATCTTTGATCCCGCTTTTAATCTCGATAGACATTGTTTGGCCTTAGTGCTTAGTTGATTACCGGTGCAGGGAAATTCCTGGTACGTTGTTCCCGGACCGGCCATGCTTACTTTAAATTCTAATACTTTAAACGGCGCATTAAATTCAAATCCTGTATTGTCAACCCCCAACACAACTATATTCCTGGCATCAACAACTTTCATATCTACATTTCCAATAACCGGTTTACCATTTATTCTCAGGGGCGGACTTGGTATCTTTTTAACTCTGAAAACATGTGGAGCATCCTGTTTTTCGTAACCAGCAGCAGTTTTTTTCATAACCGTTACTGAACAGGTTCCCTCCCCTTTTACCTTCACATCATATTTTCCATTGCTACGATCTATCACCTCCCCGCCACATCCGGCAATAGTAACCCGAAGATCCGTAGCTGCCACCCCGGCTGCTGAAACCGACACAGGATTATCAACGCCCGCATAAAACACATTCATTTTATCGGGACTTACCGCTACCACAGGATTGGCCACAACGTATTCGTTGTTATAACTAAAGTACTTGTACTTCCCGGTGCCATCTCTAAACTTAATCCAACCTTTTACAAACTGGTGTCCAACCCTTGACGTTGCTAACTGAATTTTGCCGGTGCCATTTTCTACCGGGAGAGTTATTGCTCCTTTATCAATGGTTCCTGTTGTAGTGTCCACATCGCCCATAATAAACTGCAGATTATCCTCTTTAAAATCAGAGGAGGAAGCGCTTAAAAAAACATCTGCTGTATACGCTGAACCTGATTGCACATATTGACTGACAGGTACTATCCTCGCCTGCATGCGATCAAATTTTACAGATAATTTTCCTGAAGCCGAAGCGAATGTGTTAATGAGCTGTCCTTCGATGTTTCGCACATCACCTTGTAGTTTAGAGAGGTTTGTAATCACCGCGGCAAGCGGTTGATTGTAAAAGTTTTTTATTTCCCAGTTTATTTTTAATCCTTCCGGATCAAAATAGTCGGTACGCGGCCTGAAAGCTGTTATTTTATTTTTCAGCAAGAGGTAATCTTCTTCCGGGAGTCTCAGCCCGTCTCGATCCTTCATATAATCAATCATATTTTGAAGCGAATCTGCCAGTGCCATAATGTTTTGCTTAAGTTCCAACGCTTTGTATTTTCCTGACTCTGGTTTGGTTTCGTCAGGACCGATTAAAAAATAAGAGGGTTTGTCAGTGTTATCAAGTTGCTCGGCTTTTTCGAGGGAAATTGTGTCCGCACCTTCTTTTCCTTCTGTGTACCTGATCAATTCCTTTTTTAGGCTGTCAATGTAAACGTAAAGATCGTCTGTTAAACGATTTGCGCGCGAAGCCTGCCTGTAATAAGGTTCAAATTCATGTCGTCCCTGATGAATTGCTTCCTTAAATGCTTCCATGATATTTTTTGTATTGTTGGTGAAGTTCTTGTTTGTGGTTTCAAGACCTTCGTTGATATGAACGAATCCCAGGAGCACTTCCCTGCTTACGTTTAATGCAAGCAAACAAATGAGTACCAGGTACATCAGGCTGATCATCTTCTGGCGTGGTGTTTCCTTTGCGTTTGACATGGGTCGGAGGTTTAAAGTTTAAACTATAAACCATCACAATCCAAAACGGTACAAAAAATATTTTTTAAAACGAACTGTAACCTCTCAATGACATTTGCATTATCGCGATCTGAAAAAGTTTATCGCAATATTTTTTTAGCATGACTTTGCATTACATAACCGATGGTTATATTGTGCATGCTACCCGAAACTCCCGTGTAGCCTGAGGGAATAAAAGGTTTTACAAATTGATAGGTGACACGGAAATAATGATCGTCTTTATAAATCCAGGCTTGTGTTGAGGAATTTTCTTCCTTTAGGAAAAAATCAAAACTAAGCCCTGCGTTAAATCCGTTTAAAGAAAAGATATTTCCACCGCGCTCTTCCGACTTAAACGGACTAATACCAAAATATGACCATCCGGCAAAAGGACAAATCTTAAGCGCCCTGTCATTTTTAATGTAATATCCCAGAGACACGGCAGGAGATGCTCCATAACAAGCCACGCCTTTTGACAGGTGGATATCATTATTATTCAGCGTATCTCTCAGCCAGGTGAGTTGAAGAATGTTAAACCACTTTAACGCAAATTGACGGTAGCGGAATTCAAAAACTGCTCCAAAAGGAATCAAAGGTCCAAACGTTTGCCCCCATGGGCCGGTCTTAAAACCAAGCCCTGCGGTAAATTCACCAGATAGAATCCAGTGTTTATCAACAATGGCAGTTTCTAATTTTTTGTCCACATAAGGAATGAATCGGGATTCCGGATTATCGTTCTTAAATTTTCTGAGCTGCGGCTTAAGGGAGTCGGGATTAAAATGTTTGACACTACCCCAAAGTAAATTCTCTTCCAGGTTCAGACGAAGAAAAACTTTTTCTGTTGCTGTCAGATCTGTATTATTTTCAATTTGACTGTAAACTACATCCTTTTGATCATACATAAAGTCTATGAGCTGCGGCATCTGAAACTCTGAGGGGAAGAGCTTTTTATTCATTAATTTTTTAATAAAAACAGAATCATAGCCTGCTGCATAGTTTAGCACTTGCTTGTGTTGCATCATCCAGTAGCTGAATAATTGGTATTCCTCGGGGTAGAAAGACAGAAGATCCTCGTTTTCAAGACTCGTTACATAATTAAAAACGACCGCTACTTTTTGTGTGTCTTTTACTGTAAGATGTTTATATAAAAAGTCACGCCCACGCAATATGGCTTCCCAGTCATTTTCCGGATAACCCAATAGTGTATTAATGTCTTTCTGCCCATAACATGCGAGGTGAAAAAAAAACAAAATTATAAGTACTGAGACTTTGGGCAAATGCTTCATAACTAACCTAATGTTTTATAAAAATAGGATAATTTCTGAAATAGCAATCGGTCTATTTAGTTAACTGCTTGCAAAAAAAAGTCCATACAGGATCTGATGTCACGGGCAAAGCTTCAATAAACAGCTCTTCCTGTTTAATTGGATGAATAAATTTTAAAGAATGGCTATGCAGATGAATGAAGCCGCCTTCGTTTGTGCGGGCGAAGCCGTATTTTAAATCGCCTTTAATGGGGCAACCCATTGCGGAAAGCTGACAACGGATCTGATGGTGACGACCCGTTAAAAGGTTTATTTTAAGAAGATGATAATTGTCCGATGAAGCAATAAATTCATAATCCAGTTCAGCCTTTAAAGCACCTGTCACTGGTTTATCAAAGGCTTTAGACGTATTGTTTTTCTCATTTTTAACGAGATAATGGGTCAGCCTGTCTGATTTTTTCGGTGGTTTATTTTTTACCACAGCCAGATAGGTTTTTGAGATTGTCTTTTCTCTGAACAGTTCATTAAATCTCGAAAGGGCTTTACTAGTTTTTGCAAATATTACAAGACCGCTAACTGGTCTATCGAGGCGATGAATTACTCCACAAAACACATTTCCAGGTTTATGATCTCTTACCTTAATATAATTCTTGATTTTTTCGCTAAGAGGAAGGTCACCGGTTTTATCGCCCTGAACGATCTCGGAGGGCATTTTGTTTACCACAATAATGTGGTTGTCCTCATAAACGATTTGTTCCTCCCAGATGGAATCTCTGTTGATTTCTTTCATC
>JAEUTM010000254.1 GCA_016788025.1 Bacteroidia bacterium | reverse complement strand
AAATTAATCCCAATTGAGACAATCTATGTTGATTTGTCTCAATACAATTATTGTCGAAAAATAAAAATGATTCTTGCTCTGGGAATCAGGGATAAAACATCAGAATATTTTTGATACTCAGATGATCTGGCATCCAATCCGAATGCTTATTTATAGTGATTATTATAGATCAGACTCGTATATTTTGTTTTCGAGCTTACTTTTCATTAAATCCAAAAACTTTGTGCGATCAATCTTCCTTCGCTTAATTTCGACAAAGGATCTGTAAAACTCCTTTAATTCGATATTAAACATCTGTTCAAAACCTTCAATGATATCTTTTATTTCAGAATTACCATCGTTCACCATTTGAGTAAAATGTACTCCGTATGCTAATTCTATCAAGAATATTTTTTTGCCAGTCCATTTAGATTTGGATTTTAAATATGGTTGTTGGCCTTCCTTTGCTCCGTCTAATATGCGAAGTTCTTTTTGAATATATTCAATAAGCATTTGATTGGCAATGATCTCCGAAAATGTATGATCGTGCCAGGTATGGAATTTTTCGTCTATCAAAAAATATTCGTTTCTCTTGGGTATTGGTATTTCTGAGCTATCACGTGTAAAGTAATATTTGTCAAAATGGCAAAAACCACATTTAAAATATTGTAATTCAGTTTGATTCTCCTGCATAAATTCGTTAATCCTATCTATCCTCCTCTGATAATACTGAATTTGACACTGACATTTAGCAACAGGAAGTTTACTTTGAATGTCATAGACTTCCAAATAATAAAGCATCTTACTGAAAATTTCAGGCTTCAGTTTCTTAAAAAAGTAAATCTCACACTCCTGATCCGGAAATCCGTCCTGAATAACTGTTTCCCGCATTTGTTTCAATGCTTGCTTACAATAGACTATTGACATTTCAAGTTGCTCCAAAATCTTATCAGAATGAGCGTCAATTTTTTCCAGTTTTGAGACCAAATCAGTAATGATTTGCTCGTGTTTCTCAATTACAGAAAGTTGTATCATATAATTTCCAGAGAATTGATTAAAACAAACCTAAAAAGAACAATGTGAGTTATTTATACTGTCTCCTAATTCCCAAACGTCACATTTATCTAAAATGATATTGAAATATGATTTGATTATGAAATATAATAAATTGCTAATTAATCAAGTTTCAATTTTTTGTTTTTTAACACTTAATATTCAGATAATTAACACTTCTTATTGAGAGTTGACTGATTTTAAGATTTGATTACAAAATTTCTTCTTTTCGTGCATAATGGACAATACCCAAAAGGATGATTTTTCGAGCAAAAAAAACAATGGGCTTATTTCCTGAAATTTCAAAACACGATAAAAAAAGCCCCGAAGGGCATTAAAAGTCAAACAACAGTCGCTGAATCGGCTGTTTAGATATTGGTGATAATTCAACCGGATCGAAAACTGGCAGTACTTGTTGTTTGACCCTCGGTTGCCCCTGTTTGTGTTTTGGAAGTTGCAGCACCATGTAGCTTTGGTCTTCAGTAATAGGTACGATATATGGTGCGCCGATTATCGGGTGTGGATTCACCTGCCAGCCGGAGAAGAAATGGTTGGTTAGTGTATCCATGCAGGCAACTTCTCCAAACATTCCGTTCAGGCACATATTGACCAAACACATCATGGCACATGTCCGGTCGATATCGGCTCCGTAAAACCGTGCATTTCTATTGATCCTGGCTGCTGCCAATAACGTTCTGCCTGAACCGCAGCATGGATCGGCAATCCGTTCACCATCCCGGATTTCCCCGATGGTAATTAATGCCATCATTTCACAGATATGTTCAGGGGTAAAAAACTGCCCGGCTTTGCCGTAACTGATGTGTTCCATAAAGAAGTCGCCAAAGCCATCTTTCAGTCCCTCACCATCGTTTTCCATCTCTATTACAATAGCTGCCAATGCAGAAGAGAAAACCATAAGCTCATCCTTGTCATAACCTTTAATAATTTCAAAATAGCGATCTTCCATTTGTCCCAATGAAAGGGCACAAACAGTCATTTCCAGAAAATCGGAGAAAACATGACTAACTCCATGTTTTCGTGCCAGCTGATCCATGTAATTTGAGAAACTGAGTAACTTTTCCATATTGATGTGAATTAAAATGATTAAAAAAAAGCCCCGTGAGGCTCATTTTACATCATCCCTTCATCGGCAAAGGAGAAAAAGGAATCTTCGGTAAGTATGATGTGGTCAAGAGTTGTGCAGTCAAAAATCTTCAGGGTATCTTTTATTTTACAGGTAATATCTTTATCCTGTTGGCTGGGAACAAGGGAGCCTGAAGGATGATTATGTGCAAGTATAACTGAAGTTGCCAAGGCTTCAACACAATACTTGGCAATGATAGTGGCATCGATAACCGTTCCGACAATACCGCCTTGCGAAATCTTGGCGTATCCAATTGTATTATTATTCCTGTTCAGCAGCAGGATGAAAAAACTTTCAAAAATCCCAATGTCATCGGAGTAAAAATTGCGGATGAATTCATTTGCATCTGCTGATGTCACAATCTTCACACATGGAAAATCAGTCTTTGTTTTCTTCAAAGTGATCAACGGAAGGCTTTTCTTGTATGTTTTCATTGATTATGCCGCTGCCCTTCTATGTTGAAAAGCAAGAATCTGACGAATTATTTTTCAGTAATTTTACTTTATAAATCTGAAGAGGACATGAGCTCTGCTGGAGAGCAACTCACCAGCAATAGGATTTATGGCTGTGAAATACAGTTG
>JAEUTM010000238.1 GCA_016788025.1 Bacteroidia bacterium | reverse complement strand
TTTTGTTTTTCCTGCAACTGAATAGCATATTCAGATTGTTTTGCGCGTTTTTTGCCTGCGCCATGTTGCCCCGGAGGGTAATTTTTCTTCTCAAGCGCTTTATCCGGGCCAAAAATTGGCTCTCTGAATTTACGCGCGATCTTCGATTTAGGACCTGTGTACCTTGCCATTTTAAATAATCTTTGTCATGAAGCGAAGCTTGCTTCTGCTTCATGATTGTTTTTGTTGTTTTTATTATTTAAGTTAAAAACCCTGTAGGTTTATAACTCCAAATCCCACTCCGGTTACTAATCGGACGAGGGACCGGCTTTTATTTGTTTATTATACGCGACGACGTTTTGGAGGACGGCAACCGTTGTGAGGGATTGGAGTGATATCCATGATCTCTGTCACTTCAATTCCATTAGTAGCGATCGTTCTGATAGCGCTCTCTCTTCCACCCCCTGGGCCTTTTACAAACACTTTTACTTTGCGTAAACCTGCGTCGAAAGCAACTTTACTGCAATCCTGTGCAGCCATTTGAGCAGCATAAGGAGTGTTTTTCTTAGAGCCACGGAATCCCATTTTACCAGCGCTGCTCCAGGAAATAACCTGACCTGCAGTGTTGGTTAAAGAGATGATAATGTTGTTAAACGTAGCATTGATGTGAGCCTCACCTACTGCTTCCACCTTTACAGTGCGTTTGCGGGTAGTTGCTTTTGCGGCGCCGGCTGCTGGTTGTTGTTTTGCCATTTGTTTTTCTGTTCTTTAATATTTTTTGATCGTTACCCTCTTCATTTTAATCATGAAGCGAGCTCCGCTCTGCTTCATGGTTATTTAGTCGCCATTTTCTTGTTAGCGATTGTCTTACGTTTACCTTTACGTGTACGTGCATTCGTTTTAGAACGCTGACCACGTGTAGGTAAGCTGTTACGGTGACGGATACCACGGTAACTGTTGATATCAGTTAAACGCTTAATGTTTAACTGTGTTTCAGAACGAAGAGCACCCTCGATCTTGAAATTATTGTTGATGTAATTACGAATTGCGTTTTGCTCATCGTCATTCCACTCGCTCACCTTTTTATCCTGGTGAATACCAGCGTCAGCAAGAATTTTAGCAGCTCTGCTACGGCCAATTCCATAAATATAGGTTAAACCTATTACGCCTCTTTTGTTTTTTGGTAAATCAATACCAGCTATACGTGCCATTTATACTTAAATAAAATTGTTAAAAAACGGTTTGCAAAGATAAAAATTACTTTTGTCTTTGTTTGAATTTAGGGTTCTTTTTGTTAATCACATACAATTTACCCTTGCGGCGAACGATCTTGCAATCAACGCTTCTTTTCTTTATCGATGCTCTTACTTTCATTTCTTTTAATTCTAATGTTCTTAAATCTACTTTCTAATTTTGTCTGCCGGCCTACTTGTAACGGAAAGTAATCCTGGCTTTTGTTAAGTCGTAAGGACTCATTTCCAACTTCACTTTATCCCCGGGTAAAATTTTGATATAGTGCATCCTCATTTTACCAGAGATATGTGCTGTAACTACATGTCCATTTTCCAACTCAACTCTGAACATAGCGTTACTTAGCGCTTCTACAATAGTTCCATCTATTTCAATATTCGACTGTTTCGCCATATATGAATTAGCCTTGTTGAACCATCATTGCGTTAGCACCCCTGCCCTTAATTCTTCCGGATTTCATTAAACCATCATAGTGACGATTTAATAAATACGTTTCAATTTGTTGCAGGGTATCAAGTACCACACCCACAAGGATCAACAAAGATGTTCCTCCATAAAAATCAGCAAATGCACTGTTAATTCCGAGCTTCTGAGCAAATGCAGGCATTACCGCTACTGCTGCCAGGAAAATAGATCCCGGTAAC
>JAEUTM010000225.1 GCA_016788025.1 Bacteroidia bacterium | reverse complement strand
TGCTGTTTGGCGTGCTATATTCCTTGCTGATGTCGATGTATTCGTTTAAAGAAGCTTTTACGGGTACGCTTGGAATGTAAAGGATTTCAGCAAGCGCCATTTCCATTAAAAGACGGTCCATGTTAGCGATCCTTTCCAATTCCCAGTTCTGAGTGTGTTTATCAATCAGCTCTTCAAACTGCTGGTGATACAAAATGGTTTTATTAAAAAGAAGACTCATAAAATCGAGGTCGTCTTTTTCATCTTTCAATAAAGCCTGGAGTTTAAAAGTTCCGTTAAATTCTTCCAGGTTACGGATCACAGAATTAAAAGCCACAAAAGAATCATCCACCCAATGAATGTTTTTTTCTTCAAATAAAGACAAGAGCACTTCATTCTCCGCCAGGTTATTTGTGATCAGGGAAATAACATAATCACGGTCTGCCTGGATACTATTTGTTTTTTCAGAGAGATAAGCTTTGTACTCTTCCCCTGCCCTGATGTCATTAAAGAGTTTTCTTACCACATCAAAATCATTTTGCCAGGAGATCTTCCGTTTTACAAGTTCTGCCTTAAGCTCTTTGTTTTCAGAAAGCTCTACAAGAAGAGTGTTCTTAACAAATTTCAGATTTGGATCCAGGTCCTCCGCATTAGGACGCATTTTGTTCTTGTTCTCGTCGATGATGACCAGCGCGATGTGATGAAAATCTACGAGCAGCGCCAGGATGTGAAAATACAGATCGTGGATCTTGTCGAGACTTTTAAAAAGTTCCTTTTCAAACTGTGCCGCATTTGCTTTTTCGTGCTGAAAAAACGAATACAGGCTTTGCATTACCTTTATCCTTAAAAATCTCCTGTTTAACATAGTTGAAGTTAGAAGTTAGAAGTTAGAAGTTAGATTTGAGATTTAAGATTTGAGACATGTACATCTTAAACTCTACTTCTCAAAATCTAACTTCAAAAAATCTAAAATTATAATACCGCGTTTATTCTTGCAATGGACTCTATGCGTTGTTCGCCTAAACGGTTCGCTGCCATATAAGTAGGAATTCCTTCTTTTTTTGCCAGCTGGAACAAATTGAAGGTTGTGCTGTAAATCTTTTCAGCATGCGCCATCGCACGTTCGCGATTGTATCCTTCCAGTTCATAAAACACATTGATGATTCCGCCTGCGTTCACCACAAAATCCGGAGCGTATAAAATGCCTTGTTTTCCAACAGCTTCGCCGTGAAATTTCTCATCAGCCAATTGGTTATTCGCAGCGCCACAAATGATCTTGCATTTTAAACGACCTAATGTATCGTCGTTTACTGTTGCACCCAAAGCACAAGGAGCGTAGATATCTATATCCAGATCAAACATTTTGTCTGCGCTTACCACTTCAGCTTTGTATTTTGAAGCTGCTGCTTTCAGACGCTCTTCATTGATATCGTGGATAAACACTTTAGCGCCTTCTTTTGTAAGATGTGCTACTAACACTTCGCCAACGTGACCAATTCCCTGCACCAGTACTTTTTTACCGCTCAGAGAGTCATTTCCCCACACTTCTTTTGCGCTGGCTTTCATACTCACATACACACCATAAGCGGTCACAGGACTCGGATCTCCGCTTCCACCCATATTTTCAGGCAAACCGCTTACAAAATCCGTTTCCATTTTAATAATTTCCATATCACGGCTGGTCATTGCCACATCTTCTGCAGTAATGTATTTTCCGCCAAGACTGTTCACAAACTTTCCAAAACGACGAAGCAATGCTTCATTCTTAATTTGTTTAGGATCGCCAATGATCACGGCCTTTCCACCCCCAAGATTTAATCCGGCAACAGAAGACTTATACGTCATACCGCGGGAAAGACGAAGCACGTCGTTCAACGCTTCCATCTCGTTATTATAGTTCCACATGCGCGTTCCACCAAGGGATGGACCAAGCACGGTATTGTGAATAGCGATTATAGCTTTAAGACCTGTAGCATTGTCGTTGCAGAAAAGGATCTGTTCGTGATTGTGCAGGCTCATTTGTGCGATCACAGGATTTTTCACAAAATCCGTGTCTTTTAAAGTCTTTACTTCCATGTGTTGTGTTCTTGAGAGAAGCGCAAATTTAGGTGAATTTGGCCCAATAAACAAAGAAATTAGCAGTCTTTTGGTACAAAAAAACGAGCTTTTATGTGCCGCAAAAAAACAAATTCTCAAACTATGATGAAGTGCTCCACACTTTGACACACTTGGCATCAGTGAAAATATAAAACAATAGAAATACGAATAATCCTCAATCCGTGTAATCTGTGCGATCTGCGTCAAAAATTGTCGAAGAAGGATATTGAAGGTATCTTAATGAGGCTAAAAAACTTTACCTTTGGGAGGTGAAGCACCTCAAAGCCTTAAATCCCTACTTTCTGAAATACAAATGGCATTTTTTAGGAGGACTTCTTTTCGTTGCCCTTTCTACCATTTTTGGAACTTACCAGGGAGTTATCGTTCGTAAAGGAACCAACCAGATTCTCGAAATGATTGGCAGCGGCGACACTTCCAATTCTTCTGTTTTTGTTCAGTATGGCCTTACAATTATCGGGCTGGCCCTGATGAGCGGACTATTTATGTTTTTGATGCGCCAGACAACCATTGTGATGAGTCGTCACATTGAGTATGATCAGAAAAATGAGATCTACAATCATTATCAAAAACTGGATGCAAGTTTTTACAAGCGCAACACTACGGGTGATTTGATGAACCGGATCAGTGAAGATGTAAGCCGCGTCAGGATGTACACTGGTCCTGCGATTATGTACATTGCCAATACCATTGTAACAACGGTTACCATTTTAATCTTTATGCTCAAAGTAAATGTTACGCTGAGT
>JAEUTM010000221.1 GCA_016788025.1 Bacteroidia bacterium | reverse complement strand
GGAGCTCCACCGTTCAGACCTGGTTCTCCCTTTCCCTTTAAGCGTAAAAGCTGTCCTTCACGCACACCGGGTTTTAAACGAAACTGCAACTTCTGATCGCCAAGATCCAATTGCCTGCTTGTTCCGGTATAGGCTTCTTCGAGACTAACAATGGCTTCTGCGCGATAATCGGAACCTTTGCGTTTTCTTTGCGTGTTGCTGCCTTGAAACCGGCCACCAAACACCGATTCAAAAAAATCGGAAAAATCTCCCTCATCAAACTGCTCTGTGTTTTGGCGATATTGCCCGCCCTGCTGCCCTGTCCATTGCGTCCAGTCAAAGTCCTGTCCTGCGTTCTGACCGCCCTGTTGATAGTGTTTCCAGTTCTCCCCCAACTCATCGTACTTTTTCCGCTTTTCGGGATCACCTAACACTTCATTCGCTTCGTTTACTTCTTTGAATTTTTCTTCGGCTGCCTTATCATTTTGATTCTTGTCCGGATGATATTTAATAGCAAGCTTTCGATATGCTTTTTTAATATCATCGGCCGTAGCATTTTTTGGAATACCTAAAATCTTATAGTAATCTTTAAAGTCCACTTTACTATTGTTTTATTCATTCTGTTTAGCTAATAATTCGAACCACTTCCTTGTGCCGCACATGTTTTTCGCGCGGTACGGTTTTTAATCTTTCCTGCGCCTGGTATTAAGCCCGAAAGGCAAATACAAAGGGCAGAACGAGATAAATGAGGTAAGAACAAAAATGCCTGCAAATATCAAAAGCACTACTCCAAGTGTGCCAGCGATGACGTTCGAAGCATATAACCATACAACAATTGCCGCTACAATCAGTCTGATGATCCGATCGGCTGTACCCATGTTTTTTTTCATTTGGTTGTTATTTTTACAATACAAAATTAGATGCCTGATGGGCAATCTCCATGACTGGACTCAGGCTAAGACATGACATAAGTCAGTTTCCGGGCTTTAACCAGGTACTTTTGCCACGTTGGGAAGCGGAGTCCCTGATTTTGGAATTGAAATTTTGAGCGAGGGATTCACCCATAGAAAAAGCCTCTTTGCGGCTACGGGTTTCGTGAACTATTATGCGACGGTTTTTATTATAGACCAGGCTCACCTGGTAATACAAGCGGCTGCTCTCCTCGTCTTCTTCGAATGTACAGGCTTCGCATTTGGCAAAGAACTGCCTGAAAATAAGAACATAATCAACCTTTGGGAGCCGCTGGAAATTACCAAGGTGTATAAACCCAAATACGGTTTCCTGAATTTTATACAAGCCCGCCAGCGGATCTACAAATGTTTTGAAACTCCGAAACCAATTACTGATTGCTTTTCTTTTACCGATAATCATTGCTAGTCCTATCTTTTATGCAACAGTTAAATCCTGAATATCGCTCTGCAAAATTTTAAACGACCTGAAAATTAAGTCGAGGTTTGCAAAATTTGTTTTAATTGAGCAGCCGGAACTGTACCCGATTGCCTCCATTTGATCTCACCCCGTCGGAATAAAATCAAGGTAGGGACGCCACGAACCTGGTACGCAGCAGCTGCCTGAGGATTTTTGTCCACGTCAACTTTAATTATTGTTACTTTTTCCCCGAGATCACGTTTCACATCTTCCAGAATGGGAGCCATTACCTTACAAGGGCCGCACCATTCGGCAAAAAAATCCACAAGAACCGGTTTGTCTTCGTTTATGATATCCTTGAAACCCATTTAGATAAATTTAAGAATTACTATTTTCCCTGGCATGCCCCGCCAAAGCGTTCCGATCGTATCGGATGAAAAAATTAAGCCAGATAATCCGCGACCAGTGATAAAAAGCTGGTGAAACCAATACCATGCTGATGGTGATCCCCATGGCCAAAGCAAAGGCTTCGAGGCGGAACCAAAAAATATCCGCCAAAAACCAGATGATCAGCCATCCTGCCATTAAAGCATAAGAAACATACATGGCTCCGAAAAAAAATCCCGGTTCCCGAAAATAAGACTCCTTACAAACCGGGCAACTCTGATTCATTTTGAAAATGTATTTCAAATTATAAGGATTGTTCTTTTCGAACACTTTTCCTTTATGGCAACGCGGACAGGTATTTGTAACTGTTGAATATATAAGCTCTGGAACTTTCATTTTACTTCTTCAAAGGTAATATCTTCAGTACTTTTAGGCACTGACGCCTGTTTGCCGGGAGACTGATTAATGTCACATCCGTAAGTGCCGCAACATCCAACATTATAAAAAGCCTGCAATAGCAAAATCAGACCCAGCATTCCCAATAGAAAATCACTTCCGCTAATGGCCTGAACGGTCATAAAAACACCGAGAGCCAAGCGTAATATCCGCATGAATGTCCAACCGGTTAAGAGCCTGTTCTTTAGATTATTTATTCTACTGTTTTTCACTGTTTTAGTCCTCTAAGGTTATACCATGAACCGCCATTGTGCACATTGCTGAATCCCTTCGAGCGCAGGATACCTTTGGCAGTTGCGCTTCTCATACCTGATGCACAACAGGTAATAATTACCTGTTCTTTGTTTTTAACTTTTTGCTGAAGCAAGCCTATTTGATCTAAAGGAATGTTCACTGCTCCTTTAGCATGTCCCCCTCTGAATTCGTCTGGTGTTCTCACGTCCACAATTAAGGCACCATTTTTCACCAGTTCAGCCAGATCGACTTTGGGTCCTATTCCGAATATTTTTTTAATCAGGTTTATCATACAGTTTTGGTTTGAAGATACAGGTTAAGATCTATCCAGGAACCGCCGTTTTCACAACTTATTCCCTCTTTTTGAAGTACATTAGTAGCGTGGCGACTTCTGGTACCGGAAGCGCAACATAAAACAATATTGTTCATTTTACGAAGTTCATCCATTCGCACCGGAATTTCATGGAGTGGCACGTTTATGCTGTTTTCCAGGTGACCGGCCTCAAATTCTTCAGGACTGCGAACATCAACAATTGTAGCCTTACCGGTGGCAATAAGTTCTGGATAGTTTTTCATATGTTATTTATCAGTTTGTGTGTTTTCCTTCGGTTTATGAAAAACGCCAAAAATAAACCATCCGAGAACTGCCCCGTAAAGCGTGCTGTAAATGGGACTGGAGGTAATGGCACAAGTTCCTGTAGAACATCCAACTAAAAGCCAATACAGGTATCCGGTCACACCTCCAGAAATTATTCCTAACAGTTCAAGTCTATAGTTCAGATTTTTATTTTTCACAGAACAAAGTTGGGAATAGACTGGTCATTTGAATGGAACAAGTGTTGGATAAGGCTAATTTTTATTTTATTTAAGAATTGTATATCTATCGCACAAAGGACTCATCAGAATGTAAAGCCGGTTCTGATTAATCTCATCCGCTGAAATGACCAGAATCAGCATAAAAGACAGGCTGCGCGACTAGCTTTGATCTAGCAATACATCTATTATGCATTACATACAGCAGATTTATACCAAATGCCTCTCGGAAGCGAGCTATTATATTGAGAGCAACGGCTATGCCGCGGTGATAGATCCTCTAAGAGACGTGGCCCCCTATCTTGATATAGCCAAATCGCGGGGGGCAGAGATTATATATGTGTTTGAAACCCATTTTCACGCCGACTTTGTCAGTGGACATATTGATCTCTTCGACAAAACAGAAGCTGTGATTGTATACGGGCCAACTATCCTAACAACCGGTTACCCATCGGTAATAGCGAAAGATGGACAGGTATTTCAACTGGGCGATATCAGCATCCAGTTAATTCATACTCCGGGTCACACCATGGAAAGTTCTTGTTATTTACTTAAAAATGAAACGGGTAAGCCCACCTGTCTTTTCTCCGGAGATACTCTTTTTTTAGGCGACGTTGGCAGACCAGATTTGGCCCAGAAAGTAATAGCTGAACTTACTCCCGAAAAACTCGCCGGACATTTATTCGATTCCCTGCGAAATAAAATAATTCCTTTACCTGACGATCTTATCGTTTATCCGGGGCATGGCGCGGGAAGCGCCTGTGGTAAGAATATGAGTAAAGAAACAAGCGACAGCCTGGGACATCAGAAAAAAACAAAT
>JAEUTM010000548.1 GCA_016788025.1 Bacteroidia bacterium | reverse complement strand
TCTCCTTCCGCTCATTCAGGTCAGGCATGTCTACATAGATCTGACGGTCAAAACGTCCGGCACGCATTAAGGCGCGGTCGAGAATGTCTGCCCTGTTCGTTGCAGCAAGAATGATAACACCGCTGTTGGTTCCGAATCCATCCATTTCAGTGAGTAACTGATTTAATGTATTCTCACGCTCGTCATTGGCCCCTGCAGAAATACTTTTTCCACGGGCACGACCAATTGCATCGATCTCATCAATAAATATTATACAAGGAGCTTTTTCTTTTGCTTGTCTAAAAAGGTCGCGCACCCTTGAAGCACCCACACCTACAAACATTTCCACAAAGTCAGAACCACTTAAAGAAAAGAAAGGAACTTTTGCTTCACCTGCTACAGCTTTTGCCAGGAGCGTTTTACCGGTACCCGGAGGACCAACAAGTAGAGCGCCTTTAGGGATCTTCGCGCCAAGGTCAGTATATTTTTTAGAGTTCTTAAGGAAGTCTACAATTTCCATTACTTCTAACTTAGCGCCGTCTAAACCTGCCACATCATTAAATGTAATGTTCACGTGAGTGTCCTTGTCAAATAAAGTAGCTTTTGATTTACCGATATTAAAGATCTGACCCGGGCCGCCGCTTCCGCCGCCACCCATACGACGGAACATAATCACCCAGAGGATCACCATGATAATTACTGGTGCTAACCATGGAAGAATCTCGTTCATCATATTTGTTTCTTCAACACTGCGTGCAGAGATTTGTTTTTCTTTTGGAATTCCGGCATCATTCTGCACTTTTTCCATGCTTGACAGGAAGTAGTCGATGGATGGAACCGTTACAAAGAACTGCGGGCCTTTATAGTTTTTATCCGGAAAATAAGCTTTCCCTGTTTTTGGATTTTTATAACGGTTTAATGTTGCCGCGCTGTCCGGGTTTACATAAATCCTGGCGATGGTTTTGTTTACGATAACCACATCTGTTACATCTCCTTTTACAAGCATTTCCTGGTAGAATTTGCTTTGGCTCACTTCCACAACTTTCGAATTAAAATCGTTGCCATAGAAGATTACAAAAAGCAGTATTGCTACTACAAGCCCGTAGATCCAGTAAAAATTATTACCTCCACCGCTGCCGCTGGAACCTTTGTTTCCGCCCATCGGTGAATTTTGACGCCCGAACTTTTCCTTCATGCGTTCAAATTGTTTCTTGCGCTCTTCCTCCTGCGAATTAGCCTGGTTTTGATTTTTGTCCGGGCTTTCTTCCTTTTTTTGTTCGTCGCTCATTTTTTATAGATACTAATGATTCAAATTAATTAATTTACCAGAGTTATTTTGGCATCACCCCAGAGCCCCTCTACATTATAATGTTCCCTCATTTCAAGCAGAAAAACATGGGCAACAACGTTAATGTAGTCTATCAGGATCCATTCTCCGTTTTGCCTCCCCTCGGTGTGATAGGCCCTTTCCTTCGTAGTTTTTTCAACCACTTCCTCAACACTGTCGGCGATAGAGTTTACGTGAACATTGCTGTCTGCATCTGAAATAACAAAATAATCGGTTACCCTGTTTTCTATTTCCGTGAGATCAAGGATCATTATATTCTTTGCCTTCTTTTCCTGCATCCCATCCACTATGGCATCCAGCAAACTGGTTGTTTGTTTAGGGGTGGAAGTTTTTTTAGGCCTTTTGTTACTTAATTTCTTCTTCTCGCTGTTTGCAATAGCATTTGCCTCACGCAATGCACGTTCTTTCTCTGTAATGACTTTTTTTGCGCCAATGGTTTTTTTATTTCCACCGGCTGCAGATATTTTACCAGAAGTTTTTTTTGAAGTGACAGTTTTCGATTTGGCGGTTTTAGTTGCCTTTGCTTTTTTAAGCGGTTTTTTGGCCATGCAGGAGTTGAATTGTTTTTTTTAATTGATAATTATAGAATTCGGCATGAATACGTGAACTAATTTTATGTAGGTTTACACCAAACAACAAATTTAAGGTATTTGGCCGAATGGAAACATTATTTATAGGGAAAAACCTCATTTTTTTACCTGAAATAAACAGCACCAATTCTTATGCCACTAACCTGTTAAAGAACGTTAAGCTGGCAGAGGGAACTGTGGTACATACGGCTCATCAAACACAAGGCAAGGGGCAGCGGGGAAGCTTATGGATAGCGGAACACAATGCGAATGTTACTGCGTCAGTGATCCTTAATCCCAGCTTTTTAAAGGTCGAAAATCAGTTCTTTTTGTACATCATATCAGCGTTGGCTTGTTATGACACAATAACCGAATTGCTAAACAATAGTCAAATTGACATTAAAATTAAATGGCCGAATGACATATTGCTGAATCAGCGAAAAGTGTCTGGCATTCTTATCGAAAACAACATTCAAAACACACAGATAGTATGGTCTGTAATTGGAGTAGGAATAAATGTGAACCAGGAATTTTTTGAAAGCGCTTTTAAAGCAACTTCGCTGGTTTTAACGGATGGTAAAAAACGTTTTGCCGAAGATGTAATGAAATTATTCTGTATTTACCTGGAGAAATTTTACCTGATGCTGAAGGGTAACAAAACAGAAGAATTAAAGAATTTGTACATGGAGCGACTGTTTGGCCTGAATAAATGGATGTATTTTGAAATAAACGGAAATAGCGAGACGCTTTTGGTGAAAGGGATCAGTGAAAGTGGTTTTATCTTACTCGAAAATAAGGAGGGTAAAACTATGGAAACGGATGTAAAACAAGTGAAGTGGATTTATTAGATTTTAGAAGTTAGAGTTAAGATATTAGAAGTTAGAGCTAAGATTTTAAAAGTTAGAATTAAGATTTTAGAAGTTAGAGTTAAGATTTTAAAAGTTAGAATTAAGATTTTAGAAGTTAGGATAAGATTTTAGAAGTAGTGTTTTCTAAAGCTTTGATCTAAATTCTCACTTCTTAGTTTTCCCATAGTTATATTTGTAAAGGATAATAACACATGGTATACGACGTACATATATTTGTTTGCACAAATCAGCGCACTGGAACGGAACGTTTAAGTTGTGGTGAGACGCATGGACTAGATTTGGTAGCTGAGTTCAAGAAGCAACTCAAAGATCTCAACGTAAACTTAAAAACGAGAGCGAATAAAAGCGGATGTTTGGGTATTTGCGATTTTGGTCCTACTGTGGCGATATATCCGGAGGGGATCTTTTATGTGGGCGTTGAAAAAACCGATGTGAAAGAAATTATTGAATCTCATATTCTGAATAAAAAGCCGGTAGAACGTTTACTCTTAAAAAAGTGAAAGAAGAGTCGGATATAAAAACCTTTCTTTTAAAGGAACAGCTCTTCGACCTTTTTAAATCCCAACTAAAAAAAGACTTTGAGGGTGCCGGACTTAACGGTGATTTTGCAGACGCCTTACCGGCTGACTTTACATTGTTATGCAAAGAACTTGAACAACAACTTGTGTCGCTTTCAAAAAAGAGCAGTAGCGCTTTGTCTTCGTTATTATATAGAATAGATATAAACGAACGGCAACTTAACTCCTATCAGCTAAAGCAGCGCCAGGAATCTTTTGAAAAAGTGTTGGCGGAAGTGATTGTGAAACGAATCCTGCAAAAGGTAATTCTCAGGAAAAAATTCGGTTCTTAGTGTTTCAGGCTGTTTCAACACGGAGTATTTAGGAGGGAACAGAGGAGCACGGAGTTATTTCCTACTGCCAACTGCAAACTGGTACAATGATTTTCAACATATCGCTTGCCTGGATGCACACAGCAACTGCGGAGGCCCTGCACATCCCTTCACCATCCTTCCGAGGCATATTAACAGTGATGCTTAGCCGAAGGAACCTATAGAGCAGTGTTTTACGGTGCTTCTGTCGCATATTAACAGTGATGCTTAGCCGAAGGAACCTATAGAGCAGTGATTTACGGTGCTTCTGTCGCTTATTAACTTGATGCTTAGCCGAAGGAACCTATAGAGCAGTGATTCACAGTGCTTCCGTCGCTAGTTAACTTGATGCATAGCCGAAGGAAACTATAGAGCAGTAATTTCAATAGGCCGAAAAAGATGCAAAGGGTGTATTAACTGCCCACTGTTACTTTAAACTGCTAAACTGAATTAACAAAAACGTTTATTCGTCAGTTATTCAACCGTTATAATTAGAAA
>JAEUTM010000177.1 GCA_016788025.1 Bacteroidia bacterium | reverse complement strand
TTAGTAGATGCATCGTAGGCATAATTGTACGCCCAATTATGGTCTAATTGTGGAATTTCATACTTCCCAATGTATCCGTATTTAAATAAGTCATCCCCATGCTCAACACTCATCGTGCGCTCTAAAAAATTCTCATAACTGGCAAGAAATTTAAAAAAGGAATTGCTGAGGGTTGACTGTGTTTTGGTTTTATCTGCGGTTGCATTGCCAAATTTCTGAGTGATAGAGAGATTACCACGCAAATTACGGGCACTTGACCTGGAATTATTGTTTGAGTTAAAAAGAGTATTAGCCACTTGCGGGTTGCCATTAGCGTCAAGACGGTTATCGGCATATTCATAGAATCCACCCAAACTGATATTTGTGTTAGGTGTTGGCTGAAAATCCACCTTACCATTCAGGGCAAGAGAGCGCGATGCATTGTTTGGACGGAATTTCTGGGTCTTCATGTCGTCCTTTGTTACAAACTCGGAGGTACGGATAAATCCAACTCCAGAAGGAGATGTTCTTAATGGAGTCTCTTTAAGCTCCGCCAGCTTTTCGTCTTTCAACACATAAACCGGAACAAAAGAGGGTGTAGGTTCTTTGATGTAGGTACCCTGACCAGAGAGGAAAAATCCAACTACAGTTCTGCGCGTTGAATCTCTCTTCTTATAAATTGGTCCGCCTAAGCTAAAACCAAGTGAGTTATATCCATACTTATCGGTAAGCTGAGAAGAGATAAGCTCGACGCCCCCAAAAAATTTCGCCTGAGGTCCACGGGTTGAAATGGAGATTGCCCCCGAAACAAGATCACCATAACTTGCAGGTACACCACCGGTAATTACGTTCAACTGTTCGATAGATTGCTGAGGAAGACGAGGTGCCCCGAAAACTTTCACACCGTCTACGAAATAGGTAGCATTGTTATCGCGACCACCACGGATATTCAATCCTTTTCCTTCGTCAGACTGGTAAACACCCGCTGTAGTAGCAGCTACTGAGTTAATATCCTTAGTAGCGAGATTTTGGTAATCTTCGCGTGTAACCGTTTGACCTGATTTCGTATCCGGATCGATAAGAGGAACCTGGTATGTTAACACCTCAACCTCCTCCAACATTTGATTGGACAATGGCAGGGTAACATAGGCTGTTTTACCTTCACCTACCACAACATCCTTAATTTCTGTAGGCTGAAACCCAACGAATACACCCTTTACATCGTATTTTCCTGGTGCCAAGGGCTTGATATAAGCCTCACCATCCATGTTTGTTGTTGCAACACCCACTTGTACCCCATCTTTAAACGCTACAACGTTTGCAAATGGAATAGGCTCTTTGGTGGCTTTATCCTGCAAAACTACTTTGATAGCTCCCCCGTCGTTCTGTGCCAAGGCAGACAGGCTAGTCAGGACAAACAATACAACTGCTAAGTAAATCTTCTTCATACAATGTTAAATTACCTTAATATCACTAATTTGTAAAGGGTTAAATTTATAAACCCTCAATTGATCTAACAAAAAAACTTCCCCTATTTTTATTAAACGAATGGTTTTCAATTGGTTAAACTTAGGGGTTTTTGTTAACATAATTTTAATTTTCCTAAAGTTACGACGGGGTTTAAGATAGAAAATTACCTGCTTTTATTGTGGTGATCCGAAGTTGATAAGTGGTTAAAATGAGAGGTTAAATGGTGTGGGCTAAAACGAGTTATTTTTTTTGCCTTGAAAACCATCTCTTCAAAAAAAACTCCCGCTTGTTATCGTGATGCCGCTGTGCTTTTTTGCGGCTTGCCTTCATGCGTTTCCTCACCGCTTTGGTCTGGAGTCGCGTTTGATATTTTTTTAAAGCTTTGCGTTATTCGCGTTCCAATAGTCTTTTTTCATGGGCGTCGCGACGAAATTTTTTATTTGATTTAAGCTCCGGTTTAAAAG
>JAEUTM010000151.1 GCA_016788025.1 Bacteroidia bacterium | reverse complement strand
CATAGATATTAATACCGATGCTTCGGTAAACAACCTTGTTGTAAACAGCGCAAACGTTACAGCCCGCCTGAATACAAATGCGCTCGACGTTATAAATGATATTACAATAAGCGCAGGGACTTTAAGTACAAACAACCTTGGCCTTAGTCTTGGCGGAAACTGGAACAATTCCGGGACCTTCACCCCAGGAACAGGAATTGTAACTTTCGACGGAAGCTCCGCACAGAGTATTTTTAAGAATAACGGAGAAACGTTTAATAGCCTGCTTTTTACAGGAGCTGGTGTAAAAACATTTTCCAGTCCAGTTACTACTAACGCTAATTTCTCCGTTTCATCAGGTTCGAGTGTCGATGTGAGCACGGCAAATTATTCTTTAACAGTTAAAGGAAATTTTATCAATAGCGGAACATTTACCGCCAGAACGGGACTAGTCATGTTGAATGGTACTACGGCACAGGTTATCGGAGGCAGCAGCGTTACCGATTTTTATAACCTGAGCCTTAACAATTCCGCAGGGGCTTCGCTGAGCAACGCTGAAAACCTTAAAGGCACACTTACCTTAAGCGGTGGAACATTTAATGCAAACGGGCAGGTATTTACCATGATCTCCGATGCAAGCGGAACTGCAAGAATTGCGCAGATCACCGGCACAGGCGATTACATTGGAAATGTTACGGTTCAGCGTTATGCTCCTGGCGGCACTACCGGATGGGCCTTTCTGGGCTCTCCCCTTTCCTCTGCATTAACATTAAATGATTGGGACGACGATATTTACATTTCCTGCCCTACCTGTCCTGACGGAAGCGCTGGTGGTTTCCTTTCGGTGTACTCTTACAGTGAAGCAGCTACTGGTGTTTATGATTCTCCCGGCTCTTATATAGCCATCAACACCATAAACGATGCCATTTCTTCCGGGCGGGGCTACTGGGTTTATCTGGGGAACGGTCCATCCACAACTTCTGACATCACATTAGACCTTACCGGTACGCCGAGAAAATCAAGTTATTCAATTCCCCTGAGTTATTCCAATTATGGATCTGCCGCAAACGACGGATGGAATCTTATTTGTAATCCTTATCCTTCTGCAATAAGTTGGACTTCCCTAAGAGGAGCAACTTCCAATATTGATAACGCGATTTATGTTTATAATGCCGATCTCAATTCCGGCTCCGGTGGTTTTGCAACCTATGTCAACGGAATTAGCAGTCCGGCTGTTGCGTCTGGCGGCATAGGCGACAACATTCCAATGGGGCAAGGATTTTATGTACACTCAACCGGCGCCACGGCATTAAACGCACAGGAATCCAATAAAGTGGCAAATGATCCAACATTTCTAAAACCAACGTCGTCCGCTACATCTAATCTGCTAACACGTGTCTCGTTAAAAGGTGCGATAACAGGGGATGATGAAACGGTTTTGTATTTTCAGCCTGGTGCAAGTGATCAATTTGATGATGCCTATGATTCATATAAAATGCCAGGACAAGATCCTTATGCTCCAAGCATAGCTCTTGAAAAAGGAGGGAAAACATTCCAGGTGAATGGTGTTGCGCCCGTATCGGGTAATTTTAGCATGCCACTAAAAACATTAACGGGTTATACCGGATCCTACACGATCAGCGCTTCGGATTTAAACAGTTTCCCAAAAGGTGCGTGCATCAATTTATATGACAAATTCACTGCAACAACCACTGACCTGAGAACCTCTGACTATGTCTTTACATTAGAGGACACTACCACTGTTGCTCGTTTTGATCTCAACATCACTATAAACTCACTGAACGCAAGCATTAACCTGTTGCAACCTTCCTGCAGTCAAGCTTCTGGCGGAAAAGTAGTAGCTGTTGGGAATAATGCCGGGCCTTGGAACTATTATTGGAAAATAAACAATGTAACAGTTCAGACAAGTCTTAATAAAGCGGGAGCCGACTCACTGATTAACCTTAACCAGGGTGTTGTAAGCCTTGAAATGAGCACCAGCGGAAGCTGCGACAATTTTGAAACGGATTTCAATATCAACGAACAAACACCGGTACAAGCGCAATTCAACAGTATTGACACAGTATTTTTAAATGCGACAGGTGTAGTACAGTTTAGTAACACCTCTGTTAATTCCATGTACAACAGCTGGAATTTTGGTGACAATACAGGATCCTCCCAGGCTTCCTCACCATCTTATACCTATACAAGCGAAGGCAGTTATTCAGTAAAACTTATCTGCATCAGTGCCAGTGGCTGTATGGATAGCACTTCTAAAACACTTGTCGTAATGAGTGAAGCTCTTGGACTGTTTGAACAAAACACAGTTGCGGACAAGTGGGTATTGAAAAATCTGGGCAATGGAGACTATGTTCTTTCTGGTTTAAATTCTACAAATCAACTGTATTCTTTCGATTTATACGATGCCCAGGGAAGGCTTGTTCGGTCTTATGGTAAAACAGCGACTGGTAAAGTGGAACTAAACATACAACTCACGGCTGAGGGTTTATATTTCCTGAATCTGCGTTCTGACAAAGAGCGCAGCACTCTTAAACTGCTGCGATAATTTGCCTTGATTTTTCTTCTCTTCGTCTAGTTTTTATACGTGCATTTGCAATGTTAATTGCGGGTTCTTGCAGGTCATAAAAAGATTGTTACCTTTAAATTCGATTTACATCCAAACAAAATTTAAACTTAACAAATAACACTATGAAATCTTCAATCAAAACAACGCTGATTTTGGGAATAACGTCGGTTTTGTTATTCGGTTCATGTACCAATAAAGAAAAAGAAGAAGCTGCATTACAACAGGTGCAGGTTGTTACTTCCTCAAAAGACTCTCTTGAAAATGAAATGGTGAAGGTGATGGACGAGATAAACAGAAATCTCGATATGATCCGCGACAAACAGGGCATGGTGGCAAACACTCCCTCTACCGAGAATATTTCAAAAAAGGAAGAAATCCTGCATAACATCAGTCTCATTAATGCTTTGATTGAAGAGAACAAGAAGAAAATAGATGAACTGAACCGCCAGGCAAAACGCTTGAAAAACGACAACAGTGCGATGGCTAAGATTGCCAAACAAACCAAAGCACGCATCGAAAAACAAGAGCAGGAAATTGAAGCGCTGAAGGAACAACTGGCACAGGCAGAATTCAAAATTGCTGATTTAAACAACAAACTAGATGAAGCCCAGTTAAGCAATGAGGTGCTAACTTCAGAAAAAAATCTTCTAACGGAAACCAATGCAAAACTTGATAAAGATCTGAACAAGGCTTATTTTACCTACGGTACTTATAAAGAACTTAAAGAGAAAAACATCGTTGAAAAGAAAGGTGGATTCCTTGGAGTAGGTAAAAAAGAAGCATTAGCCAGCGCATTTACAAAGAACAGAGCGTCATTCCAGGAAATTGATGTGCGCGAAGCAAAAAGCATACCAATTAAGGGCAAGAAACCAAAACTGGTAACACATCACCCGGATGGATCTTATAACTGGCAGGATGATGGCAGCGGTAACGCTACGCTGAACATTACAAAACCTGAAGAATTCTGG